>BJFV01000012.1:13255-14927 GCA_014190055.1 Actinomycetes bacterium | reverse complement strand
GTTCGCGTGCAGTTGATCGCCGACGAAGTGCGCACAGATACGGCGCGTCAACTTAAGTTGTGGGGTGGCGTCACCCAAGTTGATGAGACAGCCAGTCGTGCAATTGGTCGATTAACCGAATTGCTCGGCTCAACTGCCGTTCAACTTGTCAAGTGGCAAGGTGGTCGAGATTTGCAAGATAATTTTCAACTTGTCTCTGCATCGCATTTTCAACCCAAGCAAAACGAGTTGGTTGCAACAACTGAAAAGCCAAAGTGGCGAGGTTCGTTGCCGACCCCGTCGCCGAGTGTCGTTTATTCTGAACCACCGTTAGTGCAAGTTGTTGATAAAGATAAAAACTTGCTTCGTGTCAGTGCGCGCCACGAGTTAAGCGCCGAGCCAGCGCAATTAATAATCAACCAACAAAGTTACAAAGTTATTTCTTGGGCCGGTCCATGGCCAATAGAAGAAAAGTGGTGGGACACCGCTCGCAGCAGACGCCTAGTTCGTCTGCAAGTCGTAATCGAAAAACTTTTGCCAGATGGTTCACAACAAGTACAAGCACTGTTGGTCGCACTTGAGCATGGTGAATGGAGCATTGCAGCAATCTACGGCTAGTTGGTTATTTAGATAATCAAACAAGCAAGTATCGTGCAGTTAGTGATTTCTGATTCTGGTCTTGAATTTGTCAAAAGTTTTTGTCTGCAACTAGCAAGCCACGAGCCGATTGATGATCGCGAACGCGAGTCGATCAAAACTTTTTGTGAACTCGCACCAAGTCTTGTCGCCCCATTTGACGAACATAGCGACCCAACTCATGTCACTGCTTCGGCGATCGTTGTTGGCAAACCTGGCGTCGTCTTGCATCTGCACAAACGACTAAATATGTGGCTGCAACCTGGTGGGCACATCGATTCTGGCGAGTCAATTCACGATGCAGCACTGCGTGAAGCGCGAGAAGAAACCGGGCTTGACCTGCAACACTTCGGCGCAGAAAAAACCTCTCCGAGATTTATTCATCTTGATGTGCACCCAGGTCCACGCGGTCACACGCATCTTGATGTGCGATTTTTACTTTGGGCAACGAACGAAGTCTTTGCTCCGGCAGCAGGCGAGAGCCAACAAGTGAAGTGGTTTAGTTTTGTTGATGCATTGCGCGTTTCTGAAGATGGGGCTCGCGGCGCGATTCGTGTCGCTCAACAAATTGTCGATAAGTCGTTGTAATACAAGGCTTCTAACGACTTTTCTGTAATGCGAGCGAACATATGTTCGCTACGCTTAGCCAAATGGGTGACTACGCCGAATTGCATTGTCGGTCGAATTTTTCATTTCTGTATGGAGCTTCGCATCCTGAGCAACTTGTTGAAGCGGCAGTGCACAACCAACTTGCAGCACTCGCATTAACAGACCGCAACGGTCTTTATGGCGTCGTCAAGTTCGCCCAGGCAGCTCGCACTTTTAGTTTGCCAACTTTGTTTGGTGCCGAACTCACATGTTCAAGTCACAACAGTCGCGATGGCGATGCACAAATTGTTTTAATTGCCGATGGACCATCTGGCTATTCGCGACTTTCTCACGCGATAACGCTCGGTCAATTAGCTGGTTCGAAGTCTGCACCAGTATTTGATACTGCCAAGATCGCCGAAGACCTTGCCGATAGTTGCTGGGTGCTCACTGGCGCGAGCACTGGCAT
>BJFV01000012.1:0-12576 GCA_014190055.1 Actinomycetes bacterium | reverse complement strand
AGTGCAGCCAACAGTGCAGTTTGTTTTGCTTTAGATATCACAAAGGCTGATGCTGTTTCTTTGGGGCTGTTGTTTGAGCGCTTTTTGTCAGCAGAGCGCGATGGTCCACCAGATATCGACATTGACATCGAAAGTGGTCGTCGCGAAGAAGTAATTCAATATGTTTTCAATCGCTACGACCGTCATCATGCGGCACAAGTCGCCAATGTGATTACATACCGTTCGCGTTCTGCTGTTCGCGATATGGCTCGGGCGTTGGGGTTTGCCCCCGGCCAGCAAGACGCCTGGAGCAAGCAAGTCGGCATGCACGGTTCGTTGTCGAACCCCGAAAACACGCAGCACGAAATACCCATTCAAGTTTTAGATCTTGCACGCCAAGTTTTAGACGCACCACGCCACTTGGGCATTCACTCTGGGGGCATGGTGATTTGTGATCGACCAGTCAGTGAAGTCTGTCCAATTGAGTGGGGTCGCATGAAAGATCGCAGTGTTTTGCAGTGGGACAAAGACGATTGCGCCGCGATTGGTCTCGTGAAGTTTGATCTTTTGGGCTTAGGCATGCTTTCGGCTCTGCACAACGCGGTCGATCTGATTGCTGAGTTTCGCGGCAAACAAATTGATCTAGCCACGATTCCGCAAGAAGATGAGGTCTACGCAATGTTGTGTCGCGCCGACACGGTGGGTGTTTTTCAAATTGAGTCGCGCGCTCAAATGGCCACGTTGCCAAGGCTCAAACCGCGCAGGTTTTATGACTTGGTGGTCGAAGTGGCACTAATTCGCCCCGGTCCGATTCAAGGTGGTTCGGTTCATCCATACATTCGTCGGCGCAACGGTGAAGAGCCAGTCACATATTTGCATCCGCTTTTAGAAAACAGTTTGGGCAAAACGTTGGGCGTACCGTTGTTTCAAGAGCAATTGATGCAAATGGCAATTGATATCGCCGGCTTCACACCCAACCAGGCAGATGAGTTGCGCCAGGCAATGGGTTCGAAACGTTCGCATGCTCGCATGCAACGGCTTCGTCAGCGACTTTACGACGGCATGGCACAAAACAAAATTGTCGGTGCGGTCGCCGATGAAATTTTTGAAAAGATGCAGGCGTTCGCCAACTATGGGTTTCCTGAGAGCCACTCAGTTTCGTTTGCTTATCTTGTCTATGCGTCTTCTTACATTAAGTTTCACGAACCAACAGCGTTTTATGCTGCGTTACTAAATTCTCAGCCGATGGGTTTTTGGTCGCCGCATTCTCTCGTGCAAGATGCGCAACGACATGGTGTTGTCGTTTTGAGCCCAGATATAAACGCTTCAAAAGCCAAGGCGACTTTAGAGCCATGCGACAATTCAGCAGGCGGTTTTGCATTGCGCCTTGGCATTTCTAGTGTGCGTGGCATCGGTGATGATCTAGCAAAAAGCATCGAAGCAGCCCGACCGTTTACGAGCATGGAAGACCTCGTTCGTCGCGTGCCTCAAATTAGTTTGTCGCAGATCGAAACCTTGGCAACAGCAGGTGCATATTCGCAATGTTTTGAAATATCCCGCAGAGATGCACTCTGGTCAGCAGGCGCAGTTATTCAAAGTCGACCCGAACGACTGGCAGGCGTAACAACTGGCGGTGATTCACCACAATTACCCGGCATGCAGCCGATCGAAAAATCGATCTGTGATCTCTGGTCGACTGGCATTTCTATTGACGGTCATCCAACTCAGTTTGTGCGCAGTCAGTTGAGCCAACTTGGTGTTGTCGTGGCCAGCGAACTGCCAAAAGTTGAGAACGGTTCAAAAATATTTGTCGGTGGGGTGATCACTCATCGTCAACGGCCATCAACTTCGCGAGGCGTAACTTTTTTTAGCCTTGAAGACGAAACAGGTTTGATCAACGTCGTAGTTTCACAAGGCTGCTTTAAGAGATTTCGCCATGAGGCGATCAATGCTTCGGCTCTTCTTGTGCGCGGAAGAATTGAGTCTTCGCAAGGTGTGGTCAACATCATCGCCGAGCATCTGAGCGAGCTAAAGATTGCTACTCGGGGTGTTAGTTCAAGAGATTTTCGCTGATGCAGCCATGACGCCAAGCAAAACAAACACGACACCAGCCAGATATCGCTGAATAAACGGCAATGCTTTGCCTTTGAGCAAAGTTTCACGCAACGAACTCGCAGTGAACGCATAGATGCCATCTGTAACAAAACCACACGTCACAAAGACTGTGCCAAGCACTAAAGACTGCAACGCATTTGAGGTTTTACTCGGATCAATAAATTGCGGCAGAAACGAAAGAAAAAATAATGCAATTTTCGGGTTCAGCGTGTTGATAACAAAACCTTGACGAAATGCCTGAGATTTTGTGATCGAACCTGTTTCTGCACTCACTTTTTGAGGTTGGCGCAAAATAGTTCGCAGGCCGATAAGCACTAAATATGACGCTCCAAGATATTTAACGATGTTGAAGGCGCTCTGAGAAGTTGCCAAAATTGCCGAAAGCCCAACTGTTGCCGCCAAGACATGCATAAACGTGCCAAGTTCAAGACCAAGTACCGAAGCCAGACCGATCGATCGACCACTGGCGACACTTCGGTTGATGATGTAGATAACTGCTGGCCCCGGAATCACCAGCAACGCCACAGATGCGATCGCAAACGAAACTAAAGCGTTGATGTCGGGCATTTTTGTGCGCTATTCGGCTGGTTGTTCGTTTAACTCGTCGTTGAAGCCTCGATACATCTCATAAATTTCTTTGCATGCTTGACACATCGGCAATTGCTTCGGGTCTCGAGACGGCACCCAAACATGACCACACAATGCTTCTAATGGCGTGCCGTTGATGCGTGCCTCTAGAACTTTTGCGGCTGCTGATTCGTCTTTTTCAGTTTTGACGATGTGGGCGACAAGAGGCTTGCCGGTCTGTGTGACGTGTTCAGTCTGTTGTTCGACAGTTGTGGTTGGTGAGGTCTGAATCGTTGACGATTGGGCCGAGAACACACTTAATTTAATCATTAAATTTTGCGCATTTATTGCTCTGGTGATCGTCGAGCAGCAACATCTAGACTGCAAACCATGCCGATGTATGAGTTTCGTTGTCGCACATGTGATGAAGTATTCGAAGAGCGTCGCGCGATGTCGGCTGCCAATGATCCAGCAAAGTGCCCGCAGGGTCATGAAAATGCTGTGCGTCTACTTTCGGTGTTTGCGTCAGTTGGCGGCGGCAACAGTGGTTCGACTGCACCAGCAATGCCTGCGCCGAAAATGGGCGGGTGTGGCTCTGGCTGCGGTTGCCACAGTTAATTCAACGCGTAGGTGCCGCCATTGGCGACCAGAAACCAATTGGTGAGATCCAGACCAGCGTCTTGACATCGGTTCTTGGCCATAAAAAATTGTGACGAGTCAGTGGCATCTTGACTGGCACCTCGCCGCGAACTAAGCAGACAAATCGTGGCAATCGAGTCAATGTTTATTGCCGCACCGATGATGCGATCAATTATTTGCGTGAGCTTTAGTTTCGAATCGAAGGCAAAGATGCCGAGACCTCTCTGCTGATAGTCACAGCAAAGTGCGATTGTTTCGTTGCGCAAAGGTCGTGAAAGCGCGAGTGCAAACACGCTGAGTTTTTCGGTAGGCGTTGCGATTGGGTCGAGTTGTGCGCGTGGCACATCTGATAGATGTGTAATCGTGTGGAGCATGCGCTCAGAGTAACTAGTGGGTGTTATGCGTTTACGAAAGTAACTGCCAGATAAATCAGCCCGACACTGATCGCAATTGGTCCGATGACTTCAAAGAGTCGCGAGATGATTTTTCTACTTGGGTTCAACAAGAACAAACTGCAAATCGCACCAGTGATTGCACCGCCGAAGTGTCCGCCGACTGAGATGCCCGGTATCACGAGAGTGATCACGATGTTTAGAACAAAAGTTGTGCCGATGCCAGTTCGCATCGGGTTGATGCGGTCATGACGAAGACCAACGACTGCTGCTGCCATCAGACCAAACACGGCACCAGATGCACCGCCTGTGATCGCATCGGGGCTCAGCAGTAGTGCGCCGACCGAACCGCCGAGTAGCGAAGTGATGTACAGCAACCCAAAACGCAATGATCCAATTCTTTGTTCGAATAGCTGACCGAGTTGAAACGCCAAAAGCATGTTCATCGCAATATGGAAAATGCCAAAGTGCACGAATCCGCAACTGACAAGTCGCCACCATTCGCCTTGCTCTAAAAACTGCCGCGAAATTACAAAATTGATTGATGTTTGATTGAAGCCTGCCAGTGACATCCATAGATATAGACCGACATTGATCGACACGATTGCATTAGTAACAGTTGTCTTGTTGTCTGAGCGTCGAAAGTTCGGGCGAATCTGTCGGCCTGAGCGTCGTGATGGGTTTGGCGCTTGCGGGGCTGATTGCGTCGCACGAGGCAGCGGAGGCGGAAGTTGCGGTGGAGGAAAACTCACGAGATTAGGCGTGCAGTGTTAGAGCTTCTTGGCGATTTGCAAGAAACCAATTCACGGTTTCATGCAGACCATCTTCGAAATCAGTTGAAGCGTGCCACCCCAGTTCACGTTCGGCGCGAGAGGCATCAACTCGGCGACGAGGTTGACCGTCTGGGCGTGATGAGTCCCAAACGAGTTCGCCTGTAAAGCCGACAATGCGAGCAATAGTTTCGGCGGTTTCACGAATCGTGATCTCACGGTTGTTGCCTAAGTTCAATGGTTCAGTCGATTCGTGCATTTCACTGGCAAGCAATATTGCGCGCGCTGCATCTTTGACATATAAATAGTCTCGGCTGGCAGAGCCAGTGCCCCAGACATCGATTTTTTCAAGATTTTGCTCTTTGGCCTCGACGCATTTTTTGATCAGCGCAGGTATGACGTGTGAAACATCAGGATGGAATTTGTCGCCCGGGCCAAACAAGTTTGTCGGTATCAAAAATGCAAACTTTTGACCATATTGTTGGGCGTTTACTTGAGCGTGAACTAACAGTGCTTTTTTGGCAATGCCGTATGGGGCGTTTGTTTCTTCGGGGTAGCCGTCCCAAATTGACTCTTCACGAAACGGCACCGGTGTGAACTTCGGATAACTGCAAACTGTGCCGAGTAGAACAGTTTTTTCAACGCCGGTGATTCGCGCGGCTTCAATCGTGTGCGTGCCCATCAATAAGTTGTCGAGATACAACGGCGCGGGGGCAACTTGGTTGTAGCCAATGCCACCGACTCGTGCAGCCAAATGTACGACGTGACTTGGTTTGTGCTTTTTAAATAGTTCGAGTGCGACACCTGGCAAAGTGAGGTCAGCTTGCTTGTGGGTTGGTGCGATTACCGTCGCACCAGCACTTTTAAATGCGTCGACGACATTGCGTCCGAGAAATCCGTTACCGCCCGTGACTAAAACAGTGCGACTCTTCCAAAATGTTGGCGACGAAGTTTTTTCGCTCATACTGCTATTTACATCGTACGACCCAAAGCCATGCGCCGTAGTCGTCTTATGTTGCAAAGGCTTTGCGACAATTATCAACCAAGTGCGCACAGAATAGGCAGAATGGAGAGAATGCGTGTGGCCTATTCTCTAGAACAGTGCTGGCATCGCGTACCTGGGGGTACTGCGACCGCGGCAATCGAGGTAGCGCGAGTGCTGCCAGGGTTGCGGCGCGATATTGAACTTGTCGGCTTTGCCGGTCGCCATAGCGCGGCGCCGCAAAGTGCTTTTCAGCCGCCGATAAATATTCAACAACTCGCTTTAAGCGGGCCGGCACTTTATGAGGCATCAATGCGATTTGGCTGGCCAAAAGTTGAAAGTGCAACCGGCAAAGTTGACTTGCTGCATTGCACTTCGATTATTCCGTTTGCGTCTAATGCGAAGTTGGTGGCGACCATTCACGATCTGGCATTTTTGAAGTACCCGCAGTTTTTTAGTCGTCGCGGTAACGCCGTGTTCAGACGCAGTCTCAAAATTTTATTGAAGCGCGCCGACATGCTGCTTTGCTCTTCGCAGTCGACGCTCGAAGATTGCAGTGAGTTTGGTTTTTCGCGTGATCGACTGAGTCACGTGCCATTAGGAGTCAATGCGCCGATCGTGATGACCACCCGTGATCAAATCAAAACCCGATACAACTTGCCCGACAGCTTTTTGCTTTTCGTTGGCACGCTCGAACCTCGCAAAAATTTATCGCGTTTGATCGCCGCACTCGAAACTCTTGGCGATTCGGTGCCCGAACTTGTTGTAGTCGGAGCAACAGGCTGGGGTGACGTCACTGATAGTGCAAAAATTTCGAGCCAATTTAAATCTCGAGTGCACTTTGCGGGGTTTGTGCAACCGAGTGATCTCGGGGCCATGTATGCATCGGCAGAAGTGCTTTGCTACCCGTCGTTGATGGAAGGTTTCGGTTTGCCAATTCTTGAAGCAATGAGTTATGGCACTCCTGTTGTAACAAGTAAAGGCTCGTCAACTCAAGAGGTCGCAGGCAATGCTGCCGTCTTGGTTGACCCACTAGATGCTTCAAGTATTGCTTCGGGTGTCTTGCAAGCATTGAGTCATAAATCCGAGCTGTCACGGCTCGGTCTTGCTCGCGCTAGCGAGATGACTTGGCAGGCAACAGCGGTAAAAACTGCAGATGTTTATGAGCAGGTTGTTCGATGAGTGTTCGCGTTGGTGTCAATTTATTGTGGCTTCGTTCGGGCCAAGTTGGGGGCTCGCAAGAGTATTTGCTTCGCCAACTAACTGGTTTACATGAGATCAACAACAACGAGTTTGATGTGACTCTCTTCGTGCAACCTGGGTTTGCACAGAATCACGAGGATCTTGCAAAAATCTATAAATTCGTTGAAGCACCAAATCATCGCGGTGCGCGCGTGCTGCGAATTTTGCTAGAACAAACTTGGTTGGCCGTTAAGGCACGAAAGTTTGATTTGATGCATCACGGAGGTGGCACAATGCCATTGTTCGCTGGTCGTCGCACCGTATTGACGATTCACGATGTGCAATATCTGTCGTTTCCAGAGAACTTCAGTCGTGTTCGCCTAAGTTACTTGCGCAAAGTTGTGCCGCGTTCGATAGCCAGAGCATCACTTATTAGTACGCCGAGTGAATATGTACGCCAGAAGTTGATTAGCGAGTTTGCGATCTCGCCGGCCAAAGTCAAAGTCGTGCGTCACGGCATCGACGAACAACTCGGAAAGCTGGCCACAAGCGAGCAAGAATTGCGTCAACGATTGCGACTAGAAAACAAACAAGTTTTGTTTTTGCCAGCGGTTACGCACCCGCACAAAAACCATAAGTTTTTGCTGCAACTAATGAAAACTCACTGGGTTGATAAAAATCTTGTTTTGGTTTGTGCTGGTGGCAAAGGTCGTGGCGAAGTTGACTTCATGCGTGAAGTTCGCCGATTGAACCTCGATGACCGTGTGATTCGGCTCGACCGGGTTGCTGATCATGACCGAGACGGACTTTTAAAACTGGCCAAAGCGTTGGTGTTTCCAAGTTTGTACGAAGGTTTCGGTGCCCCAGTAATTGAAGCGATGCAACTCGAGACACCAGTAATTTCGAGCGATTGCGCTGCGCTGCCCGAAATTGTTGGTGACGCCGGCATAGTTTTGCCGCTCGATCTGAACTTATGGGCAAGTGCGCTCGACACTTTGACGGCTCGGCGCGAGTCGTTGATTGCGGCCGGCAGAATTCGTGCCGCACACTTTTCGGTTTCTAATTCAGGAAAAGACTTGGCTCAGATTTACCGGACGGCTATCTGATGTCAAAGTCAAAAAAACTGCGTCTAATTGTTCTTTGTCCACACTTTGAGCCAGATATGGCTCCGACAGGGGTGGTGATGACACGAATCGTGCACGAACTTGCAGCGCGCGGACACGAACTACATGTCGTCACCTCATTGCCGTGGTATCGAAAACATCAAGTCGAAACCGGATGGGCTGGTTCACTTTGGCGAGTTGAAAAAACAAACTGGGGCTCAATCAGTCGCGTGCAACCATTTGCGGGTCAGACAAAAAGCAATCTGCTTCGTCGGGCAATTGGTTTCATCTTGTTCAGCTACTTCGTTGGTGTGCGTGCGTTATTTGCCGGCAGATTTTGGCGTCGAGTTGATGGCGTGTTGGCAATGTCGCCTCCATTGACTCTGGGCTTGATCGGTTGGCATACGAAATTGTTTCGTGGAGGCAAACTCGTTTTCAATATTCAAGATGTCTTCCCAGATGCGGCTGTCGAAACAGGTGCGATTTCAAATCAACGGGTGATTGCCGCGGCCTCGTGGCTTGAGCGCATTAGCTATCAACGATCTGATTCGGTCGTCTTGTTGTCAGATGATTTGGCCAACAATGTTCAACGCAAACTTGACCAAAAATTTCATAAACGCATCAAGGTGATTCCGAACTTTGTTGATACCCAAGCGATTGTGCCGATGTCAAGACTCACTAATTATCGTCGCGAACTTGGCATTGATGAATCGTTGGTTGTGATGTACGCGGGCAATGTAGGTTTTTCGCAATCCCTTGAACTTATGATTGAAGCCGCTCGAGTGCTGCCAGATGTTGTGTTCGTCATTAACGGCGAGGGCGCCGCAAGAAAATCACTCGAAGCAAAAGCGCAGACTTTGAGAAATGTCAAGTTCGGCGATTATCAAGATGCGTCGAGATTGAGCGAAGTTTTGGCAACAGGCGATTTACACGTCGTTCCATTGCGTCGCGGTCTTGGTTCGGTGAGCGTGCCGTCAAAGACTTATTCGATACTTGCCGCAGGACGACCGATTTGTGCGGCGATCGACTCAGATACCGAGGTGCCTCGTATTTTGGCGGCGGCAAATGCTGGCGTGTGTGTTGAACCCGATAATCAAGAGGCATTCGTATCGGCGATAACTGCCATGATCAGCGATCGCAAATCTCTAGAAGAAATGGGGGCGAGCGGGCGAAAATGGGTTGAAGGCCACGCATCTGCCCAATCTGTTGCGCAGCGTTACGAAGCCTTGTACATGCGATAAGCCTGTAGCATTTCTTGTTCGTGGCTACCTCATCTTCAGCGAAAAAAATCGCCCGCCTGGCTCAAGCAAGCAAAAATCGCAAAGGCCGCAAGGTTCGCATGCAGGGTGGTTCGTTGTTTCCGACCGTCATCTTCGTTGTCTGCGTGCTGGGTGTTGGGCTTATTGCCTACGCACGTCAAAGCCAAGAAAGAGTTAGCGCCCTTGATACTGCAACACAGAACTATTACACGGCGTTTGGCATCTACAAGTGCGATGCCTTTATCGACGATCTGCCAGCAGCAAGTGACCTCGCTGACATCGCGAGTGTTAAACCTGGTGCATTCATCGAGTCGTCTGGTGTTGTGCGTTGGGAGCCACAAGTTTTGTCGGGTGAGCGACGCGCCAAACTAGAGACAATTTTTGAACTTTATGGGTTGAAAGTAACCAATGATTCGATTGAGTTCCCTGAGTCGATCAACAACGGCGAGAAAATAACCGAAGGTGACACGAAGTGTGGCGACAAAGACGCCAGCCTGCAAGTCGTGGTCTGGGATTCAAAAATCTCGTCGCCAAAAATTTCGATTGCTGATCTTGGCAATGTGCGTCTTACTGGCAACGGCATGGGCATCACTTTGGCATTTGTCGCCAAAGATGCCGATGTTCCACAGCCGGTCACAATCACAGACCTTGATCCGTTGATTACCGGTTAACGCCAAAAAATTGGAGTAGATCGACAAGTGCACGCAGTCGTGCTAGTTGGTGGTTTTGGCACTCGGTTGCGACCGCTGACGCTGGCGACGCCTAAGCCTCTGCTTCCAATTGCTAATCTGCCGTTACTTGAACGACTCATGGCGTCGCTTGCCCGTGGCGGTGTAACCGATGCAGTGCTTTCACTGGGTTTTAAACCAGAACCGTTTTTGAATGCGTTTCCGTCCAACAGTTGTGCAGGCGTCAAACTTACTTACGCAGTTGAAGATCGACCACTCGATACTGCGGGCGCCATTGGTTTTGCCGCGCGGCATGCTGATATTCACAAACGTGGTGAAACATTTCTTGTTGCAAACGGTGATGTGCTGACAGATCTTGATGTCTCAGCGTTGGTTGCTTTTCATAAATCAACTGGAGCACAAGCGACAATTCATCTAACGCCTGTTGAAGATCCTTCTCAATACGGGGTTGTAGAAACTGATTCGCAAGGGCGAGTACTTCGTTTTGTCGAAAAGCCGTCACCAGGTCAAACAACTTCGCGAAACGTAAATGGCGGAACATATATCTTCGAATCATCGGCACTTGACCGCATGCCAGGCGTTGCGCCAATGTCAATTGAGCGCGAGACGTTTCCTGAGATTGTCAAAGAGGGTCAATTATTCGGTTTTGCGACAAGCGACTATTGGATTGATGCAGGGCGCCCCGACTCTTATGTTCGCGCGAATATTGACTTGTTGCAGCGCAAAAGTATCCACAAAGTTGAAGCGATTTGTTCTGATTCACAAATTGCAAAGTCGGCGACGATCACGCAAAGTGTTGTTGGGCGAGGGTGCAAAGTAGGCGAAAATGCTCAAATCACCGACTCGGTTTTGCTCGATGGCGCCACGATCGATGACAACGCAATTGTTATCAATAGTGCAGTCATGGGTCATGTTGGCTCATTTGCCCAAGTGAGTGGGTGTCTCATCGGTGTTGACGGTGAGGTTAGATCTGGCGCAGTATTGCGTGATGCGAAAGTTCCTGATGCCAGCTGAGAAAATTTAATGGCACAAGTCAACGGCGTGCTTGTTTGCGGTGGTGCCGGTTTCATTGGTTCGCATCTAGTCGATCGGCTGTTAGCTGACGGTCAAAGTGTCGAAGTTGTAGATGATCTTTCGGTTGGCTCGCTTGCCAACCTAAGCGCAGCTCGAGCATCAGGTGGCACTTTGCGGTTTCATCATCTCGATGTTTCGGCACCAGAGTTTTCAGATTTGATTGCGTTACGTAGACCAACAGTTATTTACCATCTCGCACTTTTGCCAACTGGTGCAACTCGAACCAACGAGATGTTGCGCTCGGCGACATTGTTGCTTTCGGTGCTCGAAGCTGCGCGACGCTTTGCGGTAAAAAAAGTTGTCGTTGCACTTCCTGCCGGCTTGCTTTACGGCGAAGTGCCAGCGCGCCAGTTGCCCGTCAAAGAAGGTCGTAAGTCAGAACCGATGGGTGTGGCTCACGTTATGGCCAATACTCTTGTCGATTTGTTGACTGTTTACCGCGAGAGTTACGACGTCGAGTTCACCGCACTGGCAATGACAAATGTCTACGGTTCAAGACAACGCCCAACAGATGGCGTTGTCGCGGCGTTTGCCAGCGCCGTAGTTAATCAAAGTGCGCCGATAATTTGTGGCAATGGTCGCCAGACCAGAGATTTCTTGTTTATTGATGATGCCGTCGATGCACTAGCGCGTTCGATAAATAAAGGTGGCGGGCTCGTAATCAACGTTGGCACTGGAGTGCAAACAACGATCAAAGATTTATGGCACCTAGTTGGTCGAGAAACGACTTTGCAAGAGACATATGAGTCGGCGCGACATGGAGATCTGCAACGCAATGCCGTAAATACGACCAGAGCCAGAATTCAACTTGGCTGGTCGCCGTGGACAACGCTTGAATCTGGGGTTGACGAATTGCTGGGGCGCAAGGTCTAGCGAAACAAGTCTTCTTGTGGCGGCCGCACAAGTTCGCTGATCTTTGAATCGCGAAACCAATCAGCATCAACACCTCGAATTATTGCTACGGGTATGCCTGATGATTTACCCATAACGAGTTCGGCGGCACTGGCAAGTTCGTCAGCAACTGCAACTTCGGTGACTTGCATAATGCGACCCAATGAATCGGGTGTGCCTCGCAGATCGACGACTCCGGCAACACCGGCGATGCCGATAGCGACATCGGTCAGACCTTTGCGCCAAGGCCGACCAAAAGTGTCGCTGATGATGACGCCGACATTAACGCCGTGTTTGGCGCGAATTATGTCGCGAATTCGTCGGGCAGATTTGTCGCTATCAATTGGTAAAAGCGCCGCATAGCCACGTTCAATATTTGACAGATCAATTCCGCTATTCGCGCAGATGAAGCCATGCTTTGTTTCGGTGATTATCAGATCTCCGCGGCGACGCACGATGCGCACTGCTTCTTGTTCTACAAGATGTTTGTGGCTGAGCGGATCAGAAGCATCTATCGGCACAAGTCGACCTTCGGCTTTTGAGACAATTTTTTGTGTAACGACCAATACGTCGTTATCTAACAAAGGACCATTGGGCTCTTGTCGACAAATGTCGGCAATAACTTCACCTAGTTGATCGTTTGCCGAGATCTCGCCGATGCCTTCGACACCCCAAATCGTTAGGCGACTCACTTCTATTTTCCTTTGAGCGAAGCGAGAGTAGTTCGCGCCAACTCGGCGCTGACTTTTGGGTCAGCCATAATCGTGTTAGTCACAACGCAACGCATACCGAGTGCCTCAATTGCTGGCTTTAGGTTTGCGTCCACGTTGTCAATGATAAGAGTTGAGGCAATCAACGAATACATTCGTGCAACACCGAGTGCTGATGACTCGTGACCTAGTTCTTTGAGCATTCGATCGGCGGGCCCTTTAAT
>BJFV01000011.1 GCA_014190055.1 Actinomycetes bacterium | reverse complement strand
CCGTCGGCTTATTTGTCTCAGCAATTTGGTGGACAAGTAATACTTAAAGCCGAAAACTTGCAGAGAACCGGTGCATTTAAAATTCGCGGTGCGATAAACAAGTTGCATCGCCTTGGCGATCTCAAGAAACACGGCGTCGTTGCCGGAAGCGCGGGCAATCACGCCGCCGGCTTAGCGTTTGCCGCACAACACTTTGGCGTAAAGTGTGAAATTTTTATTCCTCGTGGTGCCTCTCTGGCAAAAATTGCGGCATGCAAAAGTTATGGGGGCATCGTCATTGACGGCGGCGAAAGTGTCGAAACAGCCGTAGCCATGGCGAAATCACGAGCACTCGAAACCGGTATGGCGTTTTGTCATCCTTATGACGATGTCGATGTAGTGGCGGGGCAAGGCACACTTGGCCTTGAACTTCTCGAAGATATTTCAGATCTTTCACTAGTCGTGATTCCGCTTGGTGGTGGCGGTTTACTTTCGGGCACCGCATTGGCGATCAAACAACAGCGACCGGAAGTAAAAGTTGTCGGGGTTCAAATTTCTTCGTGCGCACCATATATATACGGCAACGCTCCGAAGGGCCCGGTGCCGACTTTGGCTGACGGTATTGCGGTCAAACAACCCGGCGATGTCACTCGCCCACTAATTACTGATTGGGTCGATGAACTTGTAGATGTCGACGAAGACAGCGTCGCTGACGCGATGATGATTCTTTTAGAGCGCTCGAAAATGTATGTCGAAGGTGGAGGTGCCGTCGGTGTATCGGCGCTGCTGAACTCTCGGGTCAAACCTGCGAAGAAAGGTAAAACATGCATCGTTCTTTCGGGCGGCAACGTTGATATCGGTTTAATACCGAATCTGATTCGTCGACACGAAACCAAGGCTGGCCGTCGAGCGCTGCTCTTCGCCCGAGTCTCCGATCGGCCCGGTGCTCTTGCCGAGTTTCTGACAGTTTTGGCAAAGTCAGGTGCAAACATAATTGAAGTTAGCCATGTCCGCGAAGGCTTAAATCTTCATGTGCGTGAAACAGGCGTTCAAGTCGTTCTTGAAGTGCGTGGTCGCGACCACACGGCCGAGATCATTACCATCGTCAAATCTGAAGGATTCGAAATCTCAGAAATGACTAGTTAAAAAATGACACCAATTATTTTGCTTCCAGGAAAACTGACCACGAACTCGCAAGGCGTGCGTGGTGACTCTTTTTCAACTGGCCGTCGCTACAGCGAGGCTGTCGCTCGAGCCGGTGGTGTCGTTGTTCAAGCACAACCAATTGAACAAACAATTAAAGCTGCTAACGAACTCGTCGCACGCTTTGACGGCGTCATCATTCAAGGTGGCGGAGACATCGACCCAAATCGCTACGGACAACAACCTCGAAGCACCTCGATCTACGGCATTTCTGCCGAGCACGACGACCTTGAAATTGCCGTGATTCGCGCTGCCATCGAACAAGACAAACCAGTTTTAGCAATCTGTCGCGGACTCCAAATTTTGAACGTTGCGCTCGGCGGCACCCTTCACCAACATTTGGCTGATGTTCTTGCAGATGGTGAGAGCCACTGGGACAAATACCACGAGATAAAGCTCGAATCAACTAGCCGAGTTGCCGAGGCGATGAAAACTATCTCTCCGAAACAGTCGCACTCATTTCATCATCAAGCAATCGACAAACTCGCTCCTGGTCTCGTTGTAACTGGTCGAGCTCCAGACCAGACCATCGAAGCAGTCGAACACAATTCAAAAAAATGGATTGTTGGTGTTCAATGGCACCCCGAAGACGATGCTGACACCGAACCTGACCAGCAAAATCTATTTAATGGATTCGTAAACGCCATTGCGCGCTGAGCGCCGAAATTATTTGGTGGCGAGTTCGGCGAGATTAGAAGTCAGATCGAGAATCAAACTCGGCAAGAATCCAATCAAAAGAGTGAATGCAACGGCGAGACCAATTGCAAATCGTGAAAGCATCGGCACCGAGACTTTCTCGGTTGTAGCGCTATCGCTGAGCCACATGCTGACCATGATGCGCAAGTAAACAAAAGCAGCGATAACTGCACAGACCATGGCGATCACCGCAAGCTGATAACTACCTACTGCAACGGCCGATTGAATAACGCCGAACTTGGCGACAAAACCGCTCGTCAAAGGCATGCCGGCTTGTGCCAACAAAAATACCGTCATGACAAGGCCAAGTATCGGTTGATTTTTCGCCAAGCCCTTGAACGCATCGAGCGAGTTTGCTTCACTGCTTGAATTTCGCGCAACAACTGTGACAACACCAAACGTGCCAACAACAAGCGCGGCATACAACGCAACATAAACACCGACGGCAACAAGACCATCGCCTGCGTTGACCGAGTCACGATGTGATGCAGCCTCAAGCCCTACCAAAATAAAGCCAGCGTGACTAATTGAAGAATACGCAAGCATCCGCTTGATGTTCGTCTGCACGATCGCAACAACCGAACCAACCACGAGCGTCGCGGCAGAAAGAACCAGCACAACGACGCCCCAATCGTCACTGCGCGACGGAAACGCGACAACAAAGACTCGCATCAAGGCAACCAGCGCAGCCACTTTGCCAACAGATGCCATAAACGCAGTTACCGGAGTTGGAGCCCCCTGATAAACATCTGGTGTCCACATTTGAAACGGAGCGAGCGAAACCTTAAATGCAAAACCGACCAGAATCATGCCGATGCCGATCAACAAAATCACGTCATTACGCGGAACCGAAATATACGACGTCAGTGCTGTATTTAGGTCGATCAATCGCGTCGTGCCAGTGACACCGTAAGTCAACGCGACGCCATATAAGAAAAACGCCGATGCAAAACCACCCAAGATGAAATATTTCAATCCGGCTTCTTGGCTCGCACTCTCTTGGCGATTGCTGGCTGCCAACAGATATAGCGAAAGGCTTAGCGTTTCGAGACCCAAAAACAAAACCACCAAGTCATTGGACGAAATCATCACCACTGCGCCAATCGCCGCAGTCAAATAAAGTGCGTAGATTTCTGGTGCGTCAGAACCGTCACGCGAGAGATAGTCGCTCGTGATCAAACTCACCAATAACACTGCAGAACAAATTGCAATCGAACCGAGAAGCGCAAAGTGATCTAAAGTCAGCGATCCACCGATCAATAACTTTGCGCCGTCATTGCTTACATCACGCCACAAAACTACCGACAGAGCAATCGCCGCAACCGATGTAGCAACCGCAGTTAGCGAATACCAATGCTTTGGCCACTCGTTTGTGAGCGATCCAACCAAGAGCAATATGAGTGCACCAGCCAAAAGCGCGAGCAACGGTGATATCGACAGCCATTCAATACTTGGGCCAGCAAACGCTGATAGATCGTTCACTTTGTACGCCCTTCAACATGTTCGATAAATGAATTAACGCTTGGCTCGATGCGCTCAAGCATCGGCTTTGGATAAATACCGGTGAACAAAATAATCGCCACGAAAACAGCCATCAACAATCCCTCTTTAGCGTTGAGTTCTTTGAAAGATGAATTGGCTTCATCTGGCTCACCATGAAACACTCGCTGATAGGCCCACAGCAAATAAAGAGCCGCCAACACCACGCCGACGGTCGCCACGATGGTCCACCACCGTGCTGACTCGAATGAACCAATCAAAATCAAAAACTCGCCAACAAAACCGTTCAAGCCCGGCAAACCAACTGAAGAAAGCATCACAACGGTAAACACACCGGCGAAAATTGGGGCGACATGTTGAATGCCGCGAAGTTCGGCGATCTCTCTTGTATGTCGTCGTTCGTAAATCATGCCCACCAACAAAAACAATGCGCCAGTCGAAACGCCATGATTGACCATCTGAATCACAGCGCCAGTTACTGCTTGTGAACTAAGAGCAAATGTGCCCAAGACGATGAAGCCAAGGTGAGCAACCGAAGAGTAAGCAACCAATCGCTTCAGATCTCGTTGCATCGTTGCGGCGATTGCGCCGTAGATGATGCCAATGACCGCCAAAGTGAACAGAACAGGTCGCGCCCACATCGCCGCTTGCGGAAACAGATAAACACCGAACCGCAAGAAACCATAGGTGCCCATCTTCAGCAGCACGCCAGCCAAAATCACCGAGCCGCCAGTCGGAGCCTGAGTGTGTGCATCAGGCAACCAAGTATGAAATGGAAACAGAGGCACTTTGACAGCAAACGCGATCGCGAAAGAAATAAATAGCCATCGAGCCGCATTGGTCGAAAAACTTGCACCCTCAGCGATTTTGACGACGTCGAAAGTTATGACACCGAGATCGCGCTGCGCGAGCGCAACTGTTGCGATGATGCCAACGAGCATGAATGCTGAGCCCGCCATTGTGTACAAGAAGAACTTTGTGGCGGCATACACGCGTTGGTCATAGCCCCAACCGCCGATCAAGAAATACATGGGTACCAAGACAATTTCAAACATCACGAAAAATAAGAACAAGTCGAGTGCAAGGAAGGAGCCCATTACTCCGGCCTGCAACAACAGCATCCAAGCGAAATAAGAAGTTTCATTGTGGTGCGGATCAATACCGACGATTACCAACGGAAACAAAATGCCGGTGAGTACGACCAAAAACAGCGAGATGCCATCAACTCCGAGATGCCATGAAATACCCCACTGCGAAATCCAAAGATGTTGTGAAACGAACTGAAAACCTGCTTCACCAGACTTGAACGCAGCCAGTAGCCAAAGTGAAAGAGCACCAGTTGTAACACTCGAAATGAGTGCGCCAAGTTTGACCCACTCAGGTCGAGACTTGCCCAACAATGCAACAATGATCGAACCCAACAGGGGTAAAACGACAAGCGCCGAGAGAATCGGAAAACTCAACACTTGGCTTGATGCCGCAATCACAGCAATACTCCACGCAATAAGAACCAAGCCAAAATCAATAACGTGCCGAGACTGATGAGCAACGCATAAGTGCGAACAAACCCACTTTGAATGCGGCGCACAGATCCAGCTGCACCACGAATAGATTCGCCGACTCCGTTAACTATGCCATCGACGATGTTTGCGTCAATCCACGCAATCAAATTAAACGCCGCTGCGCCGGGACCACCGACGACTCGGCTAACTGTCGCGTCGTACTTCCAGGCTTGTTCAAGAATTTTCGGCTCAACAACTTTGAACTTTGCCTTCGCGTAAACGGCAATCGAAATCAAGATGCCTATTAACGCGACAATTATTGCCACAACTAAAAGCAGATACTTGTTTTGATAAGCCCAAGTTTTGCCAATATACGCTTCTGATTCTTCTACTACTGGTGCGAGCCAATGTTCTAAAAAGTGCAGTTTTTTACTGAACGGCAATTGCATCACACCGCCAAAAATCGAAAGCACGGCCAAAACAACGAGCGGAATCAACATCACTTTCGGGCTTTCATGCGGAGAAAATTCACCGTGAGCGCCGTGGTCTTCACTGTGATCGCTCCAACGTGCCTTGCCGTAAAACACCATGATCACTTGGCGAGTCATGTAGTAAGCCGTGAGCAACGCAGTAACTAAGCCGACGACGTACAACGCCGGGTTGTTCGCATAAACATAAAGCAAGATTTCGTCTTTCGACCAAAACCCTGCGAATGGAGGTACGCCTGCGATTGCCAGCCAACCAATGATAAAAGTGAAGCCAGTGATTGGCATCGCCTTGCGCAATGCACCCATTTTTCGCATGTCTTGTTCGTGATGCATACCGTGAATCACAGAGCCAGAACCCAAGAACAACAACGCTTTGAAAAATGCGTGAGTAACCATGTGGAAGATCGCCGCGACATATGCGCCCGAACCAATTGCCAAAAACATGAAGCCCAGTTGTGAAACAGTGCTGTATGCCAAAACTTTCTTAATATCGTTTTGCGCTACAGCAATCGTGGCTGCGTAAAGTGCTGTCGCCGCGCCAACGACTGCAATGACAGTCGATGCCCAATCATAAGAAATATGCAGCACCGGATTAATTCGCGTCATCAAAAAGACGCCTGAAGTAACCATCGTCGCCGCATGTATCAACGCCGAGACCGGTGTTGGGCCTTCCATTGCGTCAGGAAGCCACAAATAAAGTGGCAACTGCGCACTCTTGCCGCAAGCACCGACGAACAACAACATTGCAATCGCAGTTGCGGTCACCGATGCGAGTTCACCGCTGTGCGCCGCTTCGTTGATCGCACCATAAGAAAGTGAGCCGACAGCAGAAAATGCCAAAAACATCGCAGTCATCACGCCGAAGTCGCCGATGCGATTAGTGACGAATGCTTTTTTGCCGGCAACTGCCGCGCTGTTGCGCGTATGCCAGAAAGAAATCAAGAAATAGCTACACGCGCCAACGCCTTCCCATCCCAAGAAAGTAACCAACAAGTTCTCACCAAGAACAAGCATCAACATGCTGAACACGAACAGATTCAAATAGAGAAAAAACTTTGAAAACTTGTCATCACCGTGCATGTATCCGATTGCATAAAGATGGATCAAGGTCGATATACCGGTGATGAACAATGCCATCGTCACACTTAGCGGGTCTGCAAGCAGCGCGAAATCTACTTGCAACGAACCGACTGGCAGCCAAGAAAACAGAGTTTCAACATGACTTCGTTCTTCGGCATCAAGGCCGAGCATTTCAAAATAGACAAGCACAGTCAAAAGAAATGAACTGGCGGTGGCGATAGTTGCAACCCAACCAGCACGAGGATCACCAAATTTGCGACCCAATGCAAGGTTCAAGACTGCGCCAGCAAGGGGCAACAGCGGAATAAACCAAATCAGATCAAGCATCATCAACCTTTGAGTTCAGCCAAATCATCAACTGTCATTGCCGATCGATTGCGCATGATTGAAACGATGATTCCGAGACCCACAACAACTTCGGCCGCAGCTACAACCATCACGAAAAATACGATTGTTTGTCCGTTGATGTCGTTGAGCTCTCGAGCCAAAGTTACAAAGCTCAGGTTCACGGCGTTGAGCATTAACTCAATGCACATGAACATCACTAACGGATTGCGCCTTACTAGAACACCAAACGTGCCGATTGCAAAAAGTACAGCCGACAAAATCAAGTACCAAGACGAAGTTGGTGTCAAACTCAAAGAAATCATTTTGCACTCGACTTTGCTTTGCGAGTAAGCAACACCGTGCCAACTACAGCAATGACTAAGAGAACTGATGTGACCTCAAATGCCACTACATACCGAGAGAAGATCGACTCTGCCAACTGCACGGTGTTGGCATCTGGACCATTTTGCAGATCAGGCAAATTGATGCCCTCGCCTCGCTCATTGAGCACGCCATTGCCGTTGACAATCGCCGCTACGAGCACACCCACCAAACCAAGACACGTGATAATCGCCAACGGTCGCTGTGCCGTCAGTGGTTCAGTGCGTAAGTTTTCGACTCGATCTACGCCCAACAACATGATCACAAACAAGAACAACACAACGATGGCACCGGCATAAACGATGACTTGTACGGCGGCCAAAAAATGCGCCTCCTGAGCGACGAACAAGACCGCAACACCAAAAAGAGTCAGAACAAGACTCAACGCCGCATGCACTGGATGCTTTCGTACGATCACGCCAACAGCTCCCAACAAAATCATTAGAGCCGCACAAACGAATACGAAGAATTCCACTTACTCGCTCTTTTCTTCAGCTGGTCGCACGCCATGACCAAGCTCGCCGCTCCACGACACGACACCTGTGAAGTTTGCGTCGCCCGATGCTGAAGTCGCACGCATCCAACCTGAGGTATTTTTATCTTCGCCCTCTCGCCAGTCTTCCCAAGCAAGTTGCTGAGGTTTGCCAGATTGATCGACCAATAACTCGTTCTTCGTGTAAATCGCGTCTTGGCGATTTGTGAACGAGAACTCAAACATTTTCGTTTCGGTGATCGCCTCAGTCGGACATGCTTCGACACACAAATCGCAGTGAATGCATCGCAAATAATTGATCTCGTAGATCCAACCGAATCGCTCGCCAGGCG
Source organism: Actinomycetes bacterium (assembly GCA_014190055.1). Classification (GTDB taxonomy): domain Bacteria; phylum Actinomycetota; class Acidimicrobiia; order Acidimicrobiales; family Ilumatobacteraceae; genus BACL27. The sequence goes on along the minus strand of BJFV01000011.1, from coordinate 7,411 downwards.
AGGTCGGCGAAGTCGGGTTGTTGTCAGCACCACGAACATGAATGCACTTGGCAGGACAAACCGCCGCGCACAATTCGCATCCGATGCACTTTTCCATTCCGTCTTCGTAACGATTCAAAACATGGCGACCATGCAAACGCTCGGGTTTTTCTATCTTGACATCCATCTTTTTGGCATTGCGCTTCTTGCGACGGAACATTCGGCCACCCGAATACTGAGTTGTCACTCGATTCTTCGGCCCGTGTTGCCTAAAAGTAACTAGAAATCCGCCGAGGTATCCCATTAGAACATTGTCCCTTGTGTCGAGCGATCACGAGCGCTTTTTGCAAACGCCGCTTGCATCAATAAATAACAAATCACCAGAACAGCAATCGATGCCCCAGTTACCAAAACAATGTTCCAGCCATTTTGACGAGCAAGTCGTTGTGCTGCCAGCAACATAAACCAGCCGAGCGACGCCGGTATCAACAGTTTCCAACCTAGATCCATGAGTTGGTCGTATCGCAAGCGAGGCAGTGTCGCTCTGAACCAAATGTACATATAAAGGAAGACCAGAATCTTCGCTAGCAACCAGAAAGTACCTTCAAGTGCATTGGGCAAAAGTGGAATGTCAAACACAAAATCACCAATCGCAATTGGTTGTGGACCACCAAAAAACAGCGTCACGATCAAAGCCGACATCGTGACTGTGTTCATGAACTCGGCTAGATAGAACAACGCAAAGCGAATCGATGAATACTCGGTGTTAAACCCGCCAACGAGTTCTTGTTCGGCTTCAACCAAGTCGAACGGTGGTCGATTCAGTTCGGCGGTTGCAGCAATCAAGAAAATAATGAATGGCACAATTCCAGTCGAAATAAAATGCCATTCGGTGATTGTCGATTGCGCGGCAACAATTCCGCTTGTCGAAAGAGTGCCGGCCAGCAACAACACACAAGCCAGCGACAAACCAAGCGCCGCTTCGTAGCTAACCATTTGTGCGGATGCACGCACAGAGCCAAGCAACGGATACTTCGAACCGCTCGACCAGCCAGCCAGCATGATGCCATACACAGCAATCGATGAGATCGCCAATGCGAACAACACCCCGATCGGTGGGTCGGCAAGTTGAATGCGCGTTACTTGACCGAAAAGTGTTACTTCTCCTGATGAGCCATTTCTGAAGTCGCCCCCAAGCGGAATAATCGCGAAAGCCAAAAACGCGGGAACGAACGACAAAAACGGTGCAAGGGCAAAAACAAAACGATCGGCACGACTTGGAAACAAGTCTTCTTTGAAGAACAACTTGATGCCATCTGCGAGCGTTTGCAAAATACCGAATGGACCAGTTTTATTCGGCCCAATTCGATTTTGCATTCCAGCGATTGCTTTTCGCTCGAACCACACCATCAACATCGTGGCGAGCAGACCGACTACGAAAACAACCAGAACTTTGACCAAGACAATAATCAGCGGCACCCAAAGCAAGTTGTCGACAAGTAGTGGATCAAGGGCGATCATTTGATCGGCTCGATTCGAACATCTGTGACATCACTTGCAATATTCAAAAGCGGTCGAATGTCGACCCCTGTGTGATTGAACGGCAACCACGCAGTGCCACGGTTGACGCCATTATGGGCCTTGACCGCAATCACAATGTTTGTTCCGTCTACTCCAACTCGAACACTCGCACCTTCGGTTACTCCAATGCGTGCAAGGTCAAGCGGGTTTACAAAAATTGCCGCCTCGGTGATGATGCCAGCAAGCGACGGGCTCGAAATAGTCGATTGCGCCGAGTCATACATCGTGCGTGAAACCACAAGTCGATAGTTATAGGCATTGCGATCAGTCACTCTGCTTGCGACACCAGAAATCGTTACCGGTGTTTCACGGGCCATCAATACACCATCTCCGTGAGTTGACTTAGCGTCGCTACTCGGCGCGAACGCAGCAACTGTGTTGACGAGCTTTTCATTGAGATCTTCGAGGCTTGAAACACCGATGTCTGCGCCAAGGGCGATGCTCAGTTCAGTTGCGATCATCCAATCTGGGCGCGAAGTGCCACGAGGGGTTATCTTCTGAGCAACATTGCTAATGCGGCCTTCAAGATTCGTCGTTGTGCCATTTTTTTCGCCATAAGCCGCAGCGGGCAGAACAAGATCGGCATTGCGATTCGAAGCATTAATCATGGTGTCAACACTGATGACGTTTTTGACTTGGGCAAGTGCTCGTTGCACCAATCCTGAATCGGCGACATCAGCCATCGGATCAACACCCAACAAAATAAGACATTCAATTTTGCCCGCCGCCGCGGCATTCAAAATATCGATCGCATCACCCGAGTTATTTTTTGGTGTCAGACCGGCGACTACAGCACCACGCACGTTTCCGCGGCGCAACACCGGCAGAACTTTTGCAGTCGGTACTGCAGATAGAACTTCACCAAGTGCCTGCAATGTAAATACTTCACTCTCAGCCAGGTTTGCTCTTCCAACCACAACTGCGACTTCGCCGCGCGCAATCTGTTCTTTCATCTCTGGCGTGGCAAGTGCTTCACGCACAATCTGGGCTTGATTACCCGGCTCAAAACCGACCGTACGCCAGGCATATGGGGTCAATCCAGAATTGCGTGACGAAAACTCGATTATTCGTGACTTTCGCTTTTGCGCGGTATCACGCAAGCGCAAGTAAAGCACTGGCAATTCTTCTTTCAGATCGGGTGCAAGCAAGATGATCGTGCTTGCTGCGCAAGTTTCGTCAATTGTCGCTTGGGCGAGATTGAAAACTTCAGGACTCAACCCATCGCCGAGTTGAGCATCGCGCTGGTTGATACCAAGTTTGTCGGCCAACATCGCCCAGGCAAACGCATCTTCATTGGTGCCTCGTGCACCACCCAAAATCGCTACGTTGTTTGTGCTTTGCGCGAGCGCAAGTCGAATCATGCGTGCCGCATTTTCGAGGGCGACCGACCAAGAAGTAGCAACCAGTTCTGACCCGTTTTTAATTAACGGCGAAGTCAGACGATCTGGCGAATTGACCGACTCGAAGTTGTACCGACCTCGATCACACAACCATCCCCAGTTCACCGGGTCAATGTCGACACCCTGATAACGAACCAATTCATCACGACTGCTCTGAACAACAGTTCGACAACCAACCGAACACGAAGTGCAAGTGCTTTCAGTCTGTTCAAGGTCCCATGGGCGCGCCTTGAATCGGTATGGTTTGGCGGTCAACGCACCAACTGGGCAGATTTGCACAGTGTTGCCAGAAAAGTACGAGCTAAACGGTTCATCAGGAAAAGTAAGTACCTGCGTGTCATTGCCACGACTTGTAAATGTGATTAACGCGTCGCCTGCGACTTCGTCGGCGAATCGTGTGCAACGATCACACAAAATGCAACGCTCACGATCTAAATAGACAATGTCGCTGATCGCGATCGGCTTTTCGTAGTGTCGCTTCTCTTCGACAAAACGACTCTCACCTGGACCGTGACTAAACGCTTGATCTTGCAGCGGACACTCGCCACCTTTGTCGCAAACCGGGCAGTCAAGTGGATGATTCGCGAGCAACAATTCGAGCACGCCCTCTTGGGCTTTTTTGACGCCTTCAGTTGCCGTGCGCACAACCTGACCCTCGGCCACTGGTGTCATGCACGACACAACCATCATTGGTCCGCGTGGTGTCTCTACCTCAACAAGACATTGCCGACACATGCCGACCGGAGACATTCGCGGGTGATAACAAAATCTCGGAATGAAATCTTCCGTTCGATCAGCAGCCGCAATAATCAACTCACCTTTTCGAGCAACAACAGGCTTGTCGTTGATCGTGATGTTGACAACGTTTGGGTCGACTGGTGCAGTCTCTTTGATCGGATCAACAATTGTCATGCCGATGCACCAACATTTGCAGTTTCATTAGCAACTACCGTTACCGGAATCGTCACTCGCTTTTTTACTCGAGCCTCAAACTCGCTTCTGAAAAGGGTTAACGCCGAATGCACTGGCGCATAAGCCGATGGACCGACAAAACAAATAGTTGTCATCTTGTAAGGAAAAGGCACGGCAGACAAACCTAGTTTTTCGTTCGCCGCATGAGGAAACGCCCCAGGGCAAATCATTGCGCCAACTTCAAGCAACTGCTGCAAATCTGCGTCAGTGCCTTCGCCATTTACAACTCGTCGCAAAATTCGCTCAAGCCATGTGCCGCCCTCGCGGCATGGCGTGCACTTTCCGCAAGATTCGTGTGCGTAAAAGTGCGTGAGTGTCAAAGCGGCGGCAGGAATATCTGTTGTCTCATCCATCACCATTACGGCGCCTGAACCGAGCATCGAGCCTGCTGGCCCAACTTGACTCGCTTCAAAAGGAAGATCGAGTTGGTCTGGTGTAAACCACGGTGCAGAACCGCCACCCGGAACAAAAGCCTTCAATGCGTTGCCGTTGCGAATGCCGCCGCAGAATTCTTCGCCGTAAAGCAAATCGCGAAAAGTAGTTGTGCCGTTGATGATTTCGTAAACACCTGGTCGCTTGACGTGACCAGAGACTGCAACCATTCGTGTGCCTGGCGATGTCTTGGTGCCAATTGCCGTATACGCAGCGACACCATGAGTAAGCAACCACGGCAAGTTGGCGAGCGTCTCAACATTGTTAACAATCGTCGGCTGACCATAAAGTCCGTTCGCTGCCGGAAAAAACGGCGGCTTCAATCGCGGCATTCCGCGGTTGCCTTCGAGGCTCTCGATTAGTGCAGTTTCTTCGCCAACTACATAGGCGCCTGCACCCCAATGCAAAATAATGTCGACCGAGAACTTCGAACCCAAAATATTTTTGCCAACATAACCTGCTGCATACGCCTCGTTAAGCGCAGTTGCGACACGCTCTTGGGCGAGCGCCATTTCTCCTCTTATATATAGGAAGCATTGCGAAAGTCCGGCTGCATAACAGGCGATCAAACAACCTTCAATCAACTGATGCGGGTCGCGCTCCATGAGCAAGCGATCTTTGTAGGTGCCTGGTTCACTCTCATCGCCGTTGACAACCAAATATCGTGGCCAAACTTGTTGCGGTGTCAGGCCCCACTTTGTGCCAGCCGGAAACCCTGCTCCGCCTCGGCCGAGAACTGTCGCACTCTTTACATCTTCGTGGATTTCATTTGCCGGTCGTGACAAAGCCGCGCGCAAACCTTTGTATCCATCTGTTGCGAGATAACGCTCGAGTGTGAACGAATCGGCGAATTCAAATCGCGAAGTAACAATTTTGGGCCGATCTCCTGCGACAAAGCCAGGTGCGTGTACGTATGTTTTGCTCATAGGGCAGCCTTGCCATCGAGCCATGCTGGTGCTTCATTGACATCTTCAGGTGCTTTGGCACCTACTGCTCTCGATGCATCTATTGATTGGCGAACTTTTGAAAGAACACCGTGCGGTGGAAACTCGTCGTTTAATTTTCCGTCCCGCAGATTGTCGATCAATCGATCCAGATCGTCAGGCGTGACACGCAGGCGGTATCGATAGTTGACTTGCAGAGTTGGCGCCTCGGTGCATGCCGCCTGACATTCAGCGTGTGCGAGTGTGAACACACCGTCAGGCGTCGTACCTCCTGCTTTAATGCCCAATTTTTTCTCAGCGTGATGCATCAGTTCGTGAGCCCCCATTAGTGCGCACGACATCGTGCCACAAATGTTGATCAGGTATTTGCCAACTGGTTCAAACTTGAACATCTCGTAAAAACTTGCAGTTCCATAAACTTCGGCAGAGGTAACGCCGACCAATTCACCAAGATGCTGCATCGCCTCGCGGGTGATATAGCCATTTTGTTCTTGAGAAAGATGCAACAACGGAATCAACGCCGACTTTGGACGTGGGTACCGAGCGATGATCTCGCGTGCCAACTTTATGTTTGCATCATTCAGTCGACTCATCGATCTACCTCACCAAGAACTGGGTCAACCGACGAAATAACTGCAACCGCATCGGCAACCAAACCACCGCGCATCATGTGCGGCATGGTTTGAATGTTGACAAAACTCGGCGCACGTACATGCATGCGATAAGGCGTCGCCGAGCCGTCACTTGCGATGTAACAAGCAATTTCGCCGCGCGGGCTTTCGATCGCTACATACGCTTCGCCTTCAGGCACTTTGAAACCCTCGGTGAAAATCTTGAAGTGATGAATCAACGCTTCCATTGACTCGTCAATTCTTCCGCGAGGCGGTGGTGTCACTTTTTTGTCTTGAATTCGGTAGTCACCCTGTGGCATCGCATCAAGTACTTGACGCACAATTCGCATTGATTCACGAATCTCGTTCAATCGAATTGAATAGCGATCGAATGCATCGCCGTAGCTTCCCACGATCACGTCAAATTCGACTTTGTCATATCGCAAATACGGCATGTCGCGACGCAAGTCCCATGACAAGCCGGTGCTTCGCAAGATTGGGCCAGTTGCCGAAAGTGCAATCGCCTCGTCGCGAGTAATCACACCAACACCCTGCAGGCGCTCTCGCCAAATTGGTTGGCCAGTCATCAAAATTTCGTATTCAGCAAGACGCGCTGGCAACGCATCAAGCAAGTTAAGTACTTCGTCGCGCCAGCCCGCAGGCAAATCTGCTGCAACGCCTCCTGGGCGAATGAAATTATGGTTCATACGCAAACCCGTGACTTTTTGAAAGAACCGCAGCACTTCTTCACGCTCACGAAAGCCGTAAAGCATCATTGAGACTGCGCCAATGTCCATGCCGTTAGTCGCCATGAACAAGAGATGGCTACTGATGCGATTCAGTTCTGAAAGCAGCATTCGAATCCAAACTGCACGCTCAGGAATATCTTGATCGATACCCAGCAACTTTTCTGTCGTTAGCGCAAACACGAGTTCGTTATTCAGCGGCGACGCATAATCCATTCGAGTCACATTCGTGCCACCCTGCATGAATGTCAGCGACTCGCCCGTTTTTTCCATTCCGGTGTGCAGATATCCGATCACCGGCTTGCAACGCAAAACAGTTTCGCCGTTTAGTTCAAGCATCAATCGCAAAACACCGTGCGTGCTCGGGTGTTGTGGCCCCATGTTGATGATCATCGTCTGATCTTCGCTTTGAGTGCCCGCCAACGCCGCCACTTCAGATTCGCTCATGCGTAATACAGCGCCAGAACCACGCAAAATTTCTTTAGCCGAAACATCTTTTCTTAGTTGAAGTTCTTGGCGACCTTCGTTGGTGCCTGCTGCGGTTATCTCACCGACTTGCGACGAAGTGATGTTCTCTGTTGCGGTCATGATGCGGCGCCTTTGAATTGAACCGGAATGTTGCCAATGCCGTAATCTTTTCGCAACGGATGACCTTGCCAATCTTCTGGCATCAAAATCCGCGTCAAGTCTGGGTGACCATCGAACTTGATGCCGAACATATCGAAAACTTCACGTTCCATCGCTTC
>BJFV01000010.1 GCA_014190055.1 Actinomycetes bacterium | reverse complement strand
CGCGAACAAGCAAATGGTGCTGTGCGTAAAGAGGGTTTCCTCGGCGTTGGTTTGGCCGCACGTGAAGATGGCGGTCAAGGCGCGATTATCACCAATGTGCAACCAGGTTCACCGGCAGACAAAGCCGGCATCTTGATCGACGACGTTGTTCTTGCCGTAGATGGTGAGCCGATTGATGGCCAAGCGGGTTTGGTGGCGGCGATTCGCGATGCTGAGCCCGGTCAAACCGTCAAAATTGAGATTTTTCGCGGTGGGGAAAGACTCGTTTTTGAGGCGACTTTGATTGCCCGTTCTGAGTAATCCCGAAAAAATCTTGAGTTGATAGCAGCCATCAAAAAAGCCGAAAAATAGCCAATTTTCTTGGGTTTTTCGGTTTGGGGTCGTGATTTAAGGGGGATAGAGTAAACACTTCGTTCGTGGCCCTGGATCTCAGGGTTGTAGACGAAGAGATCAATTCAAAAAATTGATGTCTGTGTGCGCCCGAGAAATCTGCGGGTACCTCACAGCGAAAACTATAAGAGTGCTCCGTGCGGCCAAGGCCTGCGGAGCATTTGTGCGAATAAACGAATTATTTCATTAAACATTTCGAGAAAAGGTTTTGGCCTTATGGCACAAAAAGCGATCGTCGGCGAAAAGGTCGGCATGACACAGGTGTGGGGAGACGACCAACGCGTCGTGCCCGTAACAGTGTTGCGCATCGAGCCAGCCCGAATTGTGCAAGTCAAAACAGGTCTGACTGATGGCTACACGGCATTGCAAGTCACTTACGGACAACGCGATGTAAAGAAGTTAAACAAAGCAGAAGCTGGCCATTTTGCGCCAAAGAGTGGCGTACGAAATGTTGCTGCAGGTCGTCGACTTGTTGAGTTGCGACTTGATTCTGTTGAAGGTTTTGAAATTGGCCAAGAAATTAAAGTCGACACACTTGCAGTTGGCGAGCGCGTAGACGTAACTGCTGTAAGTCGCGGCAAAGGTTTTGCTGGCACCATGAAGCGCCACAACTTCGGTGGTCAAGGTGCGAGTCACGGTAACCACAAGCACCATCGCGCACCGGGTTCGATCGGTTCATGCACATTTCCAGGTCGAGTATTCAAAGGTTTGCGCATGTCAGGTCACATGGGTCACCAACAAGTAACAACTTTGAATCTTGAAGTTGTTCAAGCAGACCTTGAGCGAAACTTGTTGCTCGTCAAGGGTTCGGTTCCTGGTCCAAATGGTGGCGTCGTAATTATTCGTAACGCTGTCAAGGGTGCGGTCAAGGAGTAGCCATGGCAAAGATTGAAATGAAAAACGCTGCTGGCAAAAAAGCCGCTTCGGTTGAAGTTGCCGACTCAGTATTCGGTATCACACCAAATATCCCGGTGTTGCACCAAGTCGTTGTTGCTCAACTTGCGCACCGTCGCTCGGGCACTCAAAGCACCAAGACTCGCTCAGAAGTTAGCGGTGGTGGTAAGAAACCGTTCAAGCAAAAGGGCACTGGTAACGCTCGTCAAGGTTCGATTCGCGCACCACACTTCAGTGGTGGTGGCGTCGCACTTGGACCAAAGCCTCGCAAATATTCGCAACGAACACCAAAGAAAATGGTGCAACTTGCATTGCGTTCAGCCCTTTCAGATCGCATGAGCGAGAACAAAGTTGTCGTTGTCGAAGAGTGGGGCTTTTCAGCACCAAGCACGAAATCAGCGACAGCAGCCTTGAAGAGTCTTGGTGTTAGCGAGCGAATTTTGATTGTTCTCGAACGCAAAGACGAGAACGCCTGGAAGAGCTTCCGCAATTTGAAAGATGTTCAAGTGCTGAGCACCGGCGAACTTAACGCCTACGACATTTTGTGCAATGACTGGATCGTCTTTACAAAGGCGAGCCTGCCGACAATGGAGGCCGCAAAGTGAAAGACCCACGCGACATTATTCTGCGACCAGTTGTCAGCGAAAAGAGCTATTCGTTGATCGACAAGGGCACATACACATTTGAAGTACATCCTTTGGCGACAAAGCCAGAAATTCGCGATGCAGTTCAATCAATTTGGGGCGTGAAAGTTCGTCGCGTCAACACAATCAACCGATTGGGTAAGCGCCGCATCACTCGTGGCACTAACCGCATCGGTGTTCGCGACGGCTCGAAGCATGCTCTTGTCACATTAGAAGCGGGCAATCAAATCCCGTTGTTTGAGAACTAGACAAAGGACGACTCAAGATGCCAATTCGCAAACGCCGCCCGACGAGCCCTGGTCGCCGCTTTCAAACAGTTTCAGATTTCAGCGAGATCACCAAGACGACTCCAGAAAAGTCGTTGTTGTCACCAAAGCCATCTCGCGGTGGCCGTAACTCGGCTGGTCGCATTACATCACGTCACCAAGGTGGTGGCCACAAGCAGCAGTATCGCATGGTCGACTTCAAGCGCGGCAAAGACGACTGCGTAGCAAAAGTTGCAGCAATCGAATATGACCCGAACCGCACATGTCGAATTGCGTTGCTGCATTATGCAGACGGTACGAAGTCATACATTCTTGCACCGAAGGGTCTTGAAGTTGGCGCAAAGGTCGAGAGTGGTCCGAAGGCAGACATCATCGTCGGCAACGCTTTGCCACTTCGTTATATGCCAGTTGGTACAACTGTTCACAACATTGAAATGCGTCCTGGTCAAGGTGGAAAGATTGCTCGTTCAGCCGGCATGGCAGTGCAACTTGTCGCCAAAGAAGGACAGTATGCAACTTTGCGTATGCCTTCGAGCGAAATGCGTCGAATTCCGATCGACTGTCGTGCAACTGTTGGCGAAATCGGCAACTCAGAACACGAGCAAATCAAAATCGGTAAAGCCGGTCGAAATCGTTGGAAGGGTGTTCGCCCACAATCTCGTGGTGTTGTAATGAACCCGGTCGACCACCCACTCGGTGGTGGCGAAGGTAAAACTTCGGGTGGCCGTCCACCAGTTTCGCCATGGGGTAAGCCAGAGCGTCGTACTCGCGATAAGAACAAGTCATCTCAGCAGATGATCGTTCGTCGTCGCCGATCAGGAAAGTCAAGAGGTTAACTAAATGTCACGCAGTCTTAAAAAAGGTCCGTTTGTTGATGAACACCTTCTCAAGAAGTTGGACGAGATGAACGCGAGCGGAGACCGCAAGGTCATCAAGACTTGGTCACGTCGCAGCACGATTATCCCTGACATGCTCGGACATACATTCGCAGTGCACGATGGTCGTAAGCACGTGCCGGTTTACGTGACTGAATCAATGGTCGGCCACAAACTCGGCGAGTTCTCACCAACTCGAACATTCAAATTTCACCAGAGTCAAGAAAAAGCAGCAGCAGCCGCAGCGGCAGCAGCAGGCCCAGGTAAGTCATGACCGGTCCGAAACTCAACGAAGCAACTCGCGTTGCTGGTGTATCGAGTGGCTATCGCGCTTCGGCTCGTTTTGCTCGATTGTCACCTTCGAAGGTTCGCGTCGTGTTGAACCTCGTTCGCGGCATGGACGTTCGTTCGGCTGACAATCTTTTGCGCCTGACAGATCGCGATTCGGCACATATCGTGCGCAAGTTGCTCGCGTCTGCAGTAGCCAACGCAACAAACAACTTTTCACAAAATGCAGACGAGCTTTACATCAAGGCTTGCTATGCCGACGGTGGCCCAACATTGAAGCGCTTTCGTCCGCGCGCCAAAGGTAGTTCAGCGGCAATTTTCAAGCGCACAAGCCACATCACGATTGTGGTCGACAAATTGAGCGAAGCTGCTCTTGCAGTTCGCGAGTCGCAAAGTGAGTCACGCGGTGGAGCACAGGCAGCGCAGCGTCGCAGCCGTGTTGAAGCAAGTCGTGCACGTGCGCAAAAGTCAAAAGCCGCAGCAACTGAGAGTGAAGTCTCAGATGCCGCCGAAAAAGAAGAAGCGACTGGTAACTGACATGGGACAAAAGATCAATCCGTACGGTTTTCGCTTGGGCGTTACAACCGATTGGAAGAGCAAGTGGTTTAGCACCAAAGAGTACAAGGCTTATCTCACTGAGGACTGGAAGATTCGCGATTACCTCAAAGTGCAATTGTCTGACGCTGCAGTAAGTCGCATCGAAATTGAACGCACACGTGACAAACTTCGAATCGACGTTCACACTGCGCGCCCTGGCATCGTTATTGGCCGCAAAGGTCAAAAAGCCGAAGAGCTTCGCGCTGGTCTCACTGCCTTGACTGGCAACAATAAAGTTCAGTTGAACATCACTGAAATTCGTGACGCCGAACTTGACGCAGCACTTGTTGCTCAGGGCGTTGCCGATCAACTTGTAAATCGAATTGCGTTTCGTCGTGCAATGAAGCGCGCTGTGCAGAACGCACAGAAGCAAGGTGTGCAAGGTATTCGAGTTCAGTGTTCAGGTCGTCTTGGCGGCGCAGAAATGTGCCGTCGTGAGTGGTATCGCGAAGGTCGCGTGCCTCTACACACACTTCGTGCAAACATCGATTACGGTTTCCGCGAAGCCGCAACAACTGCGGGTCGAATCGGTGTCAAAGTTTGGCTATATAAGGGCGAGATTCTTCCTTACAAGAGCCAAACAGACGACCGCATCGCCCGTGAAGCAGCGATGGCTGCTGGTGAGACTTCAGGTCACTCAGATGCAGCTCGCAAAGTTGTGACTTCAGCCGGCCCGAAAGCGATCGAGATTGATGACGTCGCAGTTGCGCCACTCGTGAAAGAAGCCGACCCAGAGTTCGAGCGTTTGTTGGACGAAGAAGAAGACATTCAACGTCGCAGTCACGACACTCACGAAGCTCCTCACTTTAAGCGAGAGGTGTAAATAGTCATGTTGGAACCACGCAAAGTTAAGCACCGCAAACAGCATCGCGGTCGCATGAATGGCATTTCAAAGGGCGCGAATGAACTCGCATTCGGCGAATACGGCATTCAAGCACTTGAACCAGGTTGGATCACCGCGCGCCAAATCGAAGCATCACGAATCGCGATGACTCGTCACATCAAGCGTGGCGGAAAAGTTTGGATCAATGTGTTTCCTGACAAGTCAGTGACCAAGAAGCCTGCTGAAACACGCATGGGTTCGGGCAAGGGCAACCCAGAGTTGTGGGTAGCAGTAGTGAAGCCAGGTCGCGTTTTGTTTGAGCTTTCATACCCAACATCGGCTACCGCGCATCAGGCTCTCAGTCGTGCAGCGCAAAAGTTGCCGATCAAAACTCGAATCATCACTCGAAACGAGGCGATCTGACATGGCACGCGAACTTACTGAACTTCGTGAAATGGACCTCGCCACTCTCGTCGATGAGTTGCGCGCGACCAAACAAGAAGCTCTTAATCTCCGCTTTCGTAATGCAACAGGTCAACTTGATGACACTGCAGCAATCACCAAGGCACGTCGTCAAATCGCTCGAATCAGCATGCTGATTCGTGAGCGAGAAATTCTTGCTGCAGAATCTGCAGGGAAGTGAGCAAAATCATGGCTGAAGTAACACCAGAATCAACAGAGCGCAACCTCCGTAAATCGCGTGAGGGTGTTGTCGTCTCGAACAAGATGAACAAGACGATCGTGATCGCGATTGTTGAGCGAATTCGTCACAAGAAGTACGAGAAGTTCGTAACTCGAACCAAGAAGCTTTATGCACACGATGAAGCCAATGATGCAAAAGTTGGCGACCGCGTGCGTGTTATGGAGACTCGTCCAATGTCGAAACTCAAGCGTTGGCGTGTTGTCGAAATTTTGGAGCGTGCAAAGTGATTCAACAAGAAACCCGACTTCGCGTTGCTGACAACAGTGGCGCTCGTGAAGTGCTCGTGATCAAGGTGCTCGGCGGTACACGCCGTCGTTATGCCTCGATCGGCGACGTCTTTATCGGCACTGTAAAAGATGCAATTCCAGGTGCGGCAGTTAAAAAGGGTGAAGTCGTGCGCTGTGTTGTAGTGCGCGTTGCCAAAGAAAAGCGCCGCCCAGACGGCAGCTATATCAAGTTCGATGAAAACGCAGCGGTTTTGATCAAAGAAGACTTGACACCTCGTGGTACTCGTATTTTCGGCCCAGTGGGTCGAGAGTTGCGCGACAAAAAGTTCATGCGAATCATTTCGCTTGCCCCGGAGGTGTTGTGACATGAAGTTCAAAAAAGGTGACAGCGTTATTGTGATTGCCGGCAAAGACAAAGGTGCAACAGGCACGATCTCGGCCGTACTTCCGTCAAAGAACAAAGTGATCATCGACAAGGTGAACGTTGCGAAGCGTCACACAGTTGCGCGTGGACAAAACACCAAGAGTGAAATCGTCGAAAAGCCGATGCCGATTCATGCGTCGAACGTTGCGATCAACCAAGGTGGCAAGCCATCGAAGATTGGCTACAAAGTCGACAAAAAAGGCAACAAAGTAAGAATTGCCAAGAAAACCGGAGCAGAGATTTAATGGCTGCAACAACTAAATACATTCCGCGCATGAAGGCGCACTACCTGAACACGGTTCGTGCCGACTTGATGAAGCAACTCGAGCTCAAAAACCCAATGCAGGTGCCAACGATCGAAAAGATCGTCATCAACATGGGTGTCGGTCGCGCAACTCAGCAAGCATCGTTGCTTGATGGCGCAGTTGCAGACTTAACTGCAATCACTGGCCAAAAGCCGCTCGTGACAAAGTCGCGAATCGCGATCGCGTCATTTAAGTTGCGTGAAAACCAAGCGATTGGTTGCAAAGTCACTATGCGTGGAGACCGCATGTGGGAGTTCTTCGATCGCATGTTGTCGATTGCGATTCCTCGAATTCGTGACTTCCGCGGTCTTTCTGGCAAGTCGTGGGATGGCAACGGTAACTACACATTCGGTTTGACTGAGCAGCTTGCATTCATGGAAGTTCGAATCGAGCAAGTTGACGTACCTCGAGGCATGGACATCACGATTGTGACGACAGCGAAGAGCGACATCGAAGGAAAAGCACTGCTTGATGCTTTTGGTTTTCCATTCCGAAAGGGCGAAGTACCAGCGTCTGTTACTAAAGCCAAGAAATCGAAGAAGAAATAATTTCACGGGACTAACACGGGACTAATTAGGACAACAACATATGGCAAAAAAATCACTCAGAATCAAAGCAGAGGCAAAACCAAAGTTCAAGGTACGCGGCTATACCCGCTGCCAACGTTGTGGTCGAACCCGTTCGGTCTACAAAAAATTTGGTCTGTGCCGTCTGTGCTTCCGCGAGCTTGCGCACGCGGGTGAGATTCCTGGGATCACAAAGGCAAGCTGGTAAACGATCATGATGACAGACCCAATCGCCGACATGCTCACACGCATCCGCAACGGAAACGTTGCCATGCGCCCTGAAGTGTTGATGCCAGCGTCAAAACAAAAATCAGCGCTCGCTGAAGTTCTTAAGCGCGAAGGTTTCATCGCCGACTATGCAGTTGTGCAAGATCCGAACGGGTCGGGCAAGGCATTGAAGATCACGATGAAGTACGGCTCCGATCGTCAGCGCACGATTTCGGGTATTAAGCGAATTTCGACACCTGGCTTGCGCGTTTATCGCGCAGCAACCGAAGTGCCTCGCGTGCTTGGTGGCCTTGGTGTAGCAGTTTTGTCAACAAGTCACGGACTCATGACCGACCGCGAAGCGCGCAAGCGCAACGTTGGTGGCGAAGTCATGTGTTTCGTGTGGTAATTCGAGAGTTGAACGGAGAAACAAAATGTCACGCATAGGAAAATCAGCACTTGCAGTGCCGACAGGGGTCGAAGTTACGATCTCTGGCGCAGCGGTGACGATCAAGGGGCCGAAGGGCACCTTGAAGCGCGAACTTCCAGCCGGTGTTTCAGCTCGTCGTGAAGAAAACAATTTGTTTGTTGAACGAGCAAATGACGAGCGCGATGCTCGGTCACGTCACGGTTTGGCTCGCACACTTTTGTCGAACATGATCATCGGTGTGACTGACGGTTACAGCAAGGCTCTTGACATTCAAGGCGTTGGTTACCGCGCAGAAGCGCAAGGACCAAACAAACTGAAGTTGGCCTTGGGCTTTTCTCACCCAATCGTCTACACGGCGCCAGAAGGTGTCACTTTCGAAGTGACTGCACAAACTCAGATCGTTATCAAAGGCAACGACAAAGAAACTGTTGGACAAGTTGCCGCAAACATTCGCAATATGCGCAAGCCAGAGCCTTATAAGGGCAAGGGTGTTCGATATTTGAACGAGCGCGTACGTCGCAAGGCCGGCAAGACCGGCAAGAAGTAGATAAAGGACTAACTCGACTATGGCTAGCACAGCAGAAAAAAGACACTCAGGGCGCTTGCGCCGTCAGCGCCGTGTGCGCAAGAAGATTCATGGCACTGCCGAGCGTCCACGCTTGGCTGTCTTCCGCAGCAACAAACACTTGTCGGCACAGTTGATCGACGACGACGCAGGTCGCACGATTGCTTCGGCATCGTCGCTTGAGGCCGAGTTTCGTAAATCTGGTTCGGGTGCAACGGTTGACGCTGCCAAGCGTGTCGGCAAGACAGTTGCACAGCGCGCCAAACAGGCCGGCATTACAAAAGTTGTTTATGACCGCGGTGGATTTTTGTACCACGGTCGTATTGCAGCAGCAGCGCAAGCTGCTCGAGAAGAAGGCTTGGAGTTCTAAATGAGCGATGTAAATCAAGTTCCTGCAATTCCTGGCGCTGAAGAGACAGGTCGTCGCGATCGTCGAGATCGTCGCGAGCCTCGTGAGAAGCGAGAGCCACGTCCGCCAGCAAAAGTCGGCGAGATTGGTGATTCACGCGTTGTGCACATCAACCGTGTAGCAAAAGTTGTAAAAGGTGGTCGACGCTTTTCGTTTACTGCACTTGTAGTCGTGGGTGACCGCAACGGTCGTGTTGGTTTGGGTTATGGCAAGGCAAAAGAAGTGCCATTGGCAATTCAAAAAGGCACCGAAGAAGCAAAGCGAAATATTTTTCATGTTGCTCTTGCTGGCACAACAATTACGCACGCGACGATCGGCATCAATGGTGCAGGTCGGGTAATGCTTAAGCCTGCCGCACCTGGTACTGGTGTTATCGCCGGTGGTGCTGCGCGAATAATTCTTGAAGAAGCCGGCATCAAAGATGTTTTGGCAAAAGTGCTTGGTTCACCAAACGCAATCAATGTTGCTCGTGCAACAATTAACGGCTTGAAGGGTCTGCAACGACCAGACGAAGTCGCTAAGCGTCGTGGTCTGCCTGCAGAAGATTTCGTGCCAAAGGGTATGTTGCGCGCCTATACAGAGCGTAAGAAAACTATCTCGAGCCTTGGAGCGAAATAATCATGGCAACCGCAAAGAAAGTCGCAAAGCCAGCCAAGAAAGCAGCAGCAAAAAAAGCTGTTGCTACTAAGGCGACTCGCAAAGCGCACACTGGTGCAACAGTTGTGGTCAAGCAAGTTCGTTCACAGATCGGCATCATGCCGAAGACCAAAGCAACAATGCGTGCTTTGGGCTTGCGCAAAATCGGTGATGTAAACACATTGCCAGACCGACCAGAGATTCGTGGCATGATCGCGCGCGTTCCTCACCTTATTGAAGTAAGTAAAAAAGGAGCATAAACATGCGCGTCGATGAAATCGGACCTCGCTACGGAGCACGAAAGAAGCCAAAGCGCGTCGGTCGTGGCACCGGTGGCAAGGGCGGAAAAACAGCGGGCCGTGGCACCAAGGGTCAATACGCACGTAACACAGTTGCGCGTGGTTTCGAAGGTGGACAGATGCCCCTTAAGCAGCGTGTGCCAAAACTTAAGGGTTTCAATAACCCGTTTCGTGTTGAGTATTACGCAGTCAATCTTGATGCCATCGATTCACTTGGCTCAAGCGAAGTAGACCCAGCGAAACTCGTTTCGGGTGGCGTGGCTCACAAAGGTCAGATGATCAAAGTTTTGGGTCGAGGCAAAATTACGCGTGCGGTGAAAGTTTCGGCGCACGCAGTTTCGAAGTCGGCTCAAGAAGCGATTGTTGCAGCCGGCGGATCTGTAGTGATCTTGCCACCTACATACAAGGGCGTTCGACCACCAGCCAAGGGCAGTCAGTTCACCAACCGCTAGTACAGTTCGCATTGGCCTGCTTCTAGCAAAAACATCGAGGTAAAGACGTGGCAAAAATCGGCAACATTTTTAAGGTCGCAGAGCTTCGCAACAAGATTTTGTTCACGCTGGCGATGTTGCTCATCTATCGTCTTGGTGTTTCGTTGCGAGTACCTGGTGTTGACGCGCAGGCCGTCAGTCAGTTGCGCGAAGCCTCGAAATCGCAAGGTGCGCTTGGTTTCTTGAACTTGTTCTCGGGCGGTGCGTTCGGCAGTTTTTCAATTTTTGCACTCGGCATCATGCCTTACATCACCTCAAGCATCATCATGCAGGTTTTGACTGTTGTGATTCCGAAACTTGAGCAGTGGCAACAAGAAGGTGCGACTGGCCAACGCAAGATAACTCAGTGGACTCGCTATGTGGCAATTGGCATTGCGACTTTGCAGGGCGCTGGTCTTACGTTTATTTTTGGTCAAGGTCGTGGTTCAGCATTTTTCGGTGCGAGCACACAGGCACCAGATGTCGTTTTGCTCGACCCGTTCATGCCAAGAGCACTGTTGGTGATTCCGTCATTGGTTGCGGGCACCGCACTGCTGATGTGGCTTGGCGAACTTATTAGTCAACGAGGTATCGGCAACGGTATGTCGATGGTTATTTTTGCATCAGTTGTCAGCGATTTGCCGTACAGCTATTACTCGTTGTTGCAGACTCGAAAGACTTTGGTGTTTGTAATTTTGGTCGCTCTAACAATTGCGATCATTCTTGCTGTAGTGCGCGTCGAGCTGGGGCAGCGAAGATTGCCGGTGCAATTTGCGAAGCGTGTTGTCGGTCGCAAAATGTATGGCGGGCAGAACACCTATATTCCGTTGAAAGTTAATCAATCGGGTGTAGTGCCGATCATTTTTGCCAGCTCAGTTTTGTTGTTGCCAGTTTTGATGTCGAACATGTTGGGCAGTGGCGAAGGCTGGCGTGGCTCAATTGCTCGCTTTGTTGACCAATACTTGATCAACAGCCAAAACCTTTTGTACGTCACGGTCTTTGCTTTGTTGATTATCGCATTTGCATACTTTTACAACTCGATTGCTTTCGACCCGATTCGACAAGCAGATCAGTTGCGTAAGCAAGGTGGGTTTATTCCTGGTATTCGACCTGGTCAGCAGACCGAATCATTCTTGGCCAAGACGGTCAATCGCATCACATTGCCGGGCGCAATGTTCGTTGCGGTGATCGCAATCTTGCCCTACATCGTTTTGTGGGTCGGCAATGTGACTTCGTTTCCGTTTGCTGGCACCACGGTGTTGATCGCAGTTGGTGTTGCCTTAGAGCTGATGCGTCAGATTGACAGTCAGTTGATGCAACGCAACTACGAAGGTTTCCTTAAGCAATAATTTCGAGTCATCTAACTTCGAACAAATTTTTATTGGCCACAGGATCGGAATGAAAAACTCATGAGTGCTGGAGTGAGAATAATCATGTTCGGTCGCCAAGGCGCTGGTAAAGGCACTCAAAGTGCTCGGCTTGCAAAATATTTCGAAGTGCCACATATTTCGACAGGCGAGATGTTGCGCAATGCGGTGAAGCAAGATTCGGTCGTGGGTCGTGCAGCCAAAGCTGTTTTAGATCGCGGCGAATTGGTTGACGATGACTTAATGGTCTCGTTAGTTCAGGGTCGAATCGGGCAAGAAGATGCAAGAACCGCTGGATTTGTACTCGACGGTTTTCCACGCACGATTGGTCAGGCCACAGCTTTTGATGCTTTAACCCAAACGCGACCCGTAGGTTTTGTGATTGACCTTGATGTCGCGCGTGAAATTGTTGTAGGTCGGCTTTCTTCGCGCAGAACTTGCGAGCGTTGCGACGCTATTTATACGGCGACCGGCAACGAGTCGAGCCCATGGAAGTGCGAAAAGTGTGGTGGGGAAGTAGTTCAGAGAACCGATGATTCGCCCGCGGCGATAAACAAGCGTCTAGATGTCTATGAGACCCAGACGGCTCCGCTGATTTCTTACTATCAGGGACGGGGATCTCTGCATGTGGTTGACGGCTTAGGTTCGCCAGATCAGGTGTTTGATCGCATAAAAACAGTGGTTGAAACTGGCCTGCGCCGATAGCCTAACTAGTCGCCCTAAACGGTCTTCGGACCGTCGGGTAATAAGAGAAAAAACCAAATCCGTTCGGAGAAATTTTGCCCAAAAATAAGGAAGATGCAATCGTGCTGGAAGGCAAGATTACTGAATCCCTACCTAACGCAATGTTTCGAGTTGAGTTAGAAAACGGACACACGGTTTTAGCTCATATTTCAGGAAAGATGCGAATGAATTACATTCGAATTCTTCCTGGCGACAAAGTGCAAGTAGAGCTAACACCGTATGACCTCACAAGAGGTCGTATTACATATCGATTTAAATAAAGGCGTGCTGTGAAAGTAAGAACCAGCGTTAAGAAAATCTGCGAGAAGTGCAAGATCATCCGTCGGCACAGCCGCGTAATGGTTATCTGCGAAAACCCACGCCATAAGCAACGTCAAGGCTGAGCGAGAGAGACAAAATGGCACGTATTTCTGGAGTAGACATTCCGCGCGAGAAGCGCCTTGAAATTGGTTTGACATATATATTCGGCATCGGTCGAACGACCGCAAAGAAACTTTGCGACGAGACAGGCATTAACCCAGATACTCGAGTTCGCGATCTCACCGACTCTGAGGTCAACAAGATTCGTATGTTCATCGAAAATAACTTGAGCGTTGAAGGTGATCGTCGTCGCAATGTGCAGACCGACATCAAACGCAAGATCGAAATCGGCTCGTACCAGGGCACTCGACATCGCAAAGGTTTGCCAGTTCGTGGTCAGCGCACGCACACAAATGCTCGCACTCGAAAGGGCCCGAAGAAAACAGTCGCCAACAAGAAGATCGCAGTTAGGAAGTAATCATGGCTGAAGCAAAACCAGGAAGTCGCAAGCGTAAGCGCGAGCGTCGCAATGTCTCATCAGGCATTGTCCATATCAAGAGCACCTTCAACAACACAATTGTTTCGGTAACTGACACTGAAGGCAACGTAATTTCGTGGGCATCATCTGGCGGTGTTGGTTTCAGCGGTTCACGAAAGTCGACACCATTCGCAGCTCAAATGGCCGCCGAAAAAGCTGGACGTGCAGCAATGGAACTTGGTCTTCGTCGTGCAGAAGTGCACGTAAAAGGTCCGGGTTCGGGTCGCGATACTGCGTTGCGTCAGATTCAAAACTTGGGCATCGAAGTTTCGGGCATCAAAGATCTTTCACCGGTGCCGCACAACGGTTGCCGTCAACCAAAGAGAAAGCGACCATAAGTCATGGCTCGTTATACAGGTCCTAAAGTTCGCATCTCGCGCCGTCTGGGTGTAAACGTTTTCGAAAACACCAAGGGCTCAAAGGCTCTTGAGCGTCGCCCGTTTCCGCCGGGTCACCACGGTCGTTCACGCCGTAAGGGTGCAGGCAGCGAATATCTCGCGCAGATGCAAGAAAAGCAGAAGGCGAAGTTCATTTATGGTTTGCTTGAGCGTCAATTTCGCAACCTATATAAGAGGTCAGTTCGTCTGACCGGCCCAACCGGTGAAAACCTTTTGCGCCTTCTGGAGTTGCGCCTTGACAATGTGGTTTACCGTGCTGGTTGGGCAGCGTCTCGTCCGCAAGCACGACAATTTGTGAGTCACGGCTTGATCAAAGTTGATGGCAAGCGCGTAGATATTCCGTCATACACATTGCAAAAAGGTGAAGTTGTCACGCTGTCGACAAAGGGCAGCAACATGATCGTCATTCAGCACAACATCGACACTCTCGACCGCAAGGTTGTGGCGTGGCTTGATGTTGCCGAAGCCGGCAAGCAAGTCACCGTGCGTGAGTTGCCAGTGCGCGAGCAAATCGATGTGCCTGTGCGAGAACAATTAATCGTTGAGCTTTATTCGAAGTAACCCCAAAAAGTAAAGGTAAGAGGAGAAATCATGCTTGTAATCCAGCGCCCAACAGTCGAACCGATCGGCTCACCAGAGAACAACCGTCAAAAGTTTTCGGTTGGTCCACTCGAGCCAGGTCTCGGTCACACAATCGGCAACTCGTTGCGCCGAATGTTGCTGTCGTCGATTCCTGGTGCGGCAATTACTTCGGTCAAGTTCGAGTCGGCACTGCACGAATTCGACACGATCGAGGGTGTTACACAAGATGTAACTGAAATCATCCTCAACTTGAAAGACATTGTGTTGCAGTCAACTTCAAACGAGCCGGTTGTTCTCAGCGTCGATGTGAAGGGCCCAATGGAACTCACAGCAGGTGACATTCAATGTCCACCAGAAGTCGAGATTCTCAATAAGTCACAGAAAATTGCCACGCTTTCAGCAAAGGGCAAACTCGTGTTTGAACTCACAGTTGAGCAGGGCAAGGGATATATGTCGTCCGACCGCGATGGTGCTCGCAAGACAATTGGCATCATTCCGATTGACGCAATTTTCTCGCCGATTCGTCGTGTGACTTTCGAAGTTGTGCCGACACGCGTTGAGCAGTCGACAAACTACGACAACTTGATTCTCGACATTGAGACAGACGGTTCGATTGCACCAGTTGATGCTCTTGCATCTGCAGGTGCGACATTGCGATCACTTGTTGATCTTGTTGCCAACCTGACTGCTGAACCGGTTGCTCTTGAGCTCGGCGAAGTTTCGGGTTACTCAAGTGGCACTGGCGACCTTGACTTGCCGATCGAAGATCTCGACTTGTCAGAGCGCCCACGCAACTGCTTGAAGCGCGGTCAGGTCAACACGATTGGCGAGTTGCTTACTCGCTCAGAAGAAGACCTGATGAATATCACCAACTTCGGCCAGAAGAGCCTCGACGAAATCAAGCAAAAGCTTGACGAGCGCGGTCTTTCACTGCGAGTTTGAGCGACAGTTTTAAACGAATTAGATAAGGGAGACGATTCAATATGCCAGGAAGACCACGCCGCGGACCAAGTTATGGTGGCAGCTCGTCGCACGAACGCTTGATGATGGCCAACTTGGCTTCATCGTTGTTCGCTGCTGAAGGCATTGTGACGACTGAGTCGAAGGCAAAAGCACTTCGACCAATCGCCGAAAAGCTGATCACCAAAGCGAAAAAAGCTCAGGGCACCAGCCCGATGCGAGTGCACCGCATTCGCCAGATTCAGAGCTATTTGCGCGACAAAGAAATGACAAACAAACTCGTCAACGTCGTTGCCCCAAGATACTTGGAGCGAAACGGTGGATACTTGCGAATCATGAAGCTTGGTCCACGCCATGGCGACAACGCCCCAATGGCGCGCATCGAACTGATCTAGCCAAATATAAAACCGATGCGTCGGGTGCGCTTGGTTGTTGCTTACAACGGGCAGCCGTTTCACGGTTTTGCAATCAACCCGAAAGTAGCAACAGTCGCGGGCACGCTAGGCGGTGCGTTGCAACAGATTTTTCAGACCCCGATACCGCTGGTGTCGGCTGGTCGAACTGACGCTGGTGTTCACGCAATTGCCCAGGTGATTAGTTGCGACATTGCCGAAAATTGTGATTTGGTAACTCTGCGCAAACAGCTGAACTCTCTTTGCGGGCCAGAGATAATCGTTAAAGAGATTGCCTGGGCACCAAGTGATTTTCACGCAAGATTTTCGGCTATCTGGCGTCACTACCAATACTTTGTTTACAACGCCGACTTTCCTGACCCGTTCAAAGTTGCCTCGTCGTGGCATGTAATTGCGCCTCTAAATCTGCATGCGATGCAGTTGGCATGCGACCCGATAATCGGCACGCATGATTTTTCGGCGTTTTGTCGTCGACCCAAACCAGACACAGAACCAGATCTTGAAGGGCCAGAAACCGGTGACGGCTCTGGCGAAATAGTGCGCGAGAAGTCGTTGCGTCGCTATGTGATGCAAGCCAGTT
>BJFV01000009.1:8988-16678 GCA_014190055.1 Actinomycetes bacterium | reverse complement strand
GCGCCACAACCAATGCACGCTGCTGAATCCATCGCGGCATCGGCAACAGGCTTTGGCACAAGAATCAAGTTCGCGTCTGGCGCACCACCGGTCGGCGCCGTAATAAAACCACCAGCTTCAACAATGCGATCAAATGAAGCACGATCAACCATCAAATCTTTGATGATCGGAAACGCAGCCGCACGCCACGGCTCGATCACAATTTCATCGCCGCTCTTAAACGTGCGCATATGCAACTGGCATGTCGTCGTCGCTCGTTGCGGACCATGTGCCCGACCATTAATCATCAACGAACAAGTTCCGCAAATTCCTTCGCGACAGTCATGGTCAAAAACAATTGCCTCTTTGCCTTCGCTGATCAATCGTTCATTCAATTGATCGAGCATCTCTAAAAACGAGGCTTCGTCACTTACTTTGTCAACTGTGTACGACTCGAAGTGTCCCTCTGTTTCGGGGCCGGCCTGACGCCAAACTTTTAATTTGAGATTCGTCAGTTGGTTCACTTGTAACTCCTGGTTGCCAAATGCGCAGTTTCGTAAACGAGTTGCTCTTTGTTGAGTTCAGCCGCCATCGGGTCGCCTGTCCACTTATATGCAGACACATGGCAGAATTCTTCGTCGTTGCGCAAAGCTTCGCCGTCATCTGTTTGATATTCGCTGCGAAAGTGCGCACCGCAACTTTCTTCACGATCAAGAGCGTCACGACACATCAACATGCCCAATTGAAAGAAGTCATCAACACGACCGGCTTTTTCGAGCGTTTGGTTGACGCTTTCGCCCGTGCCAGTAACTCGTAGATCTTTTTTGAACTCGCCATAAAGCGCTGGTAATTCAGACAACGCTTTTTCAAGACCTTGTTGCGTGCGCTCCATGCCGCAATAGTCCCAAATGATTTTGCCCAACTCGCGATGAAACCAATCAGGCGAACGCGTGCCTTTGATGTTCAAATAGCCATTAAATCGCTCGCGAGCCTCAGTCTCTGCTTGCACAAATGCTGGGTGATCAGTTGTCGGCACAGGCTTATTGAGCAGCGGTGCAAGACCGTTGCTAATTGTGTATGGCAAAACAAAATAGCCGTCGGCCAAACCTTGCATCAGCGCGCCACCGTGATCAGAAAAATTCGCCTCACCAGCTGCATAAAGGCCCGGCACCGTTGTGCCAAGTTCGTAATCAACCCACAAGCCACCCATCGTGTAATGCGTCGCCGGATAAATTCGCATCGGAGTCTTGTACGGATCTTCGCCCGCGATTCGTTCGTACATTTGAAACAAGTTGCCGTATCGCTCTTCGACAACATCGCGACCAAGGCGAGCAATCGCAGCCGAGAAGTCAAGGTTTACGCCGTTTTTGAGTGGCCCAACACCATGACCTTTGTCGACAAGTCGCTTGGCAGCACGCGAAGAAATATCTCGTGGCGCCAAGTTGCCATAACTCGGATACAAACGCTCTAAGTAATAGTCGCGCTCATTTTCAGGAATTTGCTCGGCCGGGCGCGAGTCATCGGCATTTTTCGGCACCCACACTCGCCCGTCGTTACGCAATGACTCGCTCATCAAAGTCAGCTTTGATTGCGACTCATCACTCTGCGGAATGCAAGTTGGGTGAATTTGCGTAAAGCACGGATTAGCAAACATCGCCCCGCGACGATGCGCGCGCCAAGCAGCAGTCACGTTGCAATTCATCGCGTTTGTCGACAAGAAAAACACATTGCCGTAACCACCTGTAGCCATCACAACAGCGTGTGCTGCATGCGAAGTGATTTCGCCAGTCAAAAGATCACGCACGACGATGCCGCTGCAACGACCGTCAATAACAACGATGTCTACGAGCTCGGTGCGATTGAAAAGTCGCACACCGCCCAAACCAATTTGACGCGACAACTGTTGATAAGCGCCCAACAACAATTGCTGACCAGTTTGACCACGCGCATAGAAAGTGCGACTTACTTGTGCGCCACCAAAACTGCGATTGTCGAGCATGCCACCGTATTCACGAGCAAACGGCACACCTTGAGCAACCATTTGGTCGATGATGTCGACCGAAACTTGAGCCAAACGATGCACGTTGCTTTCGCGGCTGCGAAAGTCGCCACCTTTAATGGTGTCGACAAACAAACGATTGATGCTGTCGCCATCACCTTGATAATTTTTCGCTGCGTTGATGCCACCCTGCGCAGCAATCGAGTGCGCGCGTCGCGCCGAATCATGAAATGTAAATGCATCAACTTGATAACCAAGTTCAGCCAATGTCGCCGCGGCTGATGCGCCGGCCAAGCCGGTGCCAACAACAATTACTTTGAACTTGCGCTTGTTGTTCGGGTTGACGAGTTTGGCGTCGGCTTTGTAATTGTCCCACTTGTCGCGCAACGCACCATCTGGAACCTTGGCGTTTAAAACTGTGCTCATTGTTGCTCTACCTACTTAACTCTCTAGACCTTGACGATGCCCGCAAGCACCGCAATCGGAAACGAAATATTGCCAATCACTACAACCAACGAAAACCCTGTTGCAAACGCCCAGCGCCACGCATTGAACCTCGGGTTGTTCCAACCGAGCGACTGAAAGAGACTCCACGCACCGTGTCGAAGGTGAATGCCAAGCAACAAGTTGGCGAGAATATAAAAAGCAGCAACTGGCCATCGGTCAAAACTGCGCACGACATTTTGGTAAACCTCTTCGCGCACAAATTCACCCTCGGTGCCAACTGTGTTGACAACACCAAATGTCAGATCGAGAAGATGCCAAATCAAGAAACTAAGCACGATCAAGCCGCTGTAACGCATCGTGCGACTCGCAAAGTTTGCAACTTCATAATCACGTGGCGACTGATATTGCACGGGTCGCGCTTGACGATTCATGACTGTGAGCGACCACGCGGCGTGCAAGTGCAGCGCGAGCATCGCCAACAAGCCACCCCGAAGAATCCACAACACGGCACCTTTCGGCGCGAGCGGATACAAAAGTTCTTTCAAAAATTCGGCGTAATGATTCAGTTCGTACGCGCCGTAATACATCTTCAAATTGCCGATCATGTGAAACAACACGAAGCCCATCAGCGCGATGCCCGAAATCGCCATGGCGTATTTCTTGCCGACGGCCGTCGAATATATGTCGACCAAAAATGGGCGTTTCTTGCGGGATGAAAGCGCCGTGCCCGTAACTGGCTCTCGCGCACCGCGTGGTTTTGTGATTGTCTGCGCCATAGATGCAAAGCCAACGCTAGTAGTCGGCTCGCAACCGCCCGACATTCACGCCCGCCTGGGCGGCGTGAACCGTGTCTCACGGTGCCCGACAAAGAACAGCCCTAAATGGCGAGCATTCGCCTGAATGGCACCAGATTCTTTATACTTTCCGAGACACATAACACGGGTTACCAACGTGGCTAACCCGATGAGAAATTGGAGAAATATCAAGTGAGCGCACTATTTGCATCCGAAGGCGGCTGGCAAGACTTCACCCTCAAAGGCGGTGAGTGGCTTATTTTGTGGCTCTCAGGCGGTTCTGCAGTTCTCGCACTGCTCGTCGGCTGGTACTTGATGGTCAAGGTGCTGCAACAAGATGAAGGCACCGACAAGATGAAAGAAATTGCCGCGGCGATTCAAGTTGGCGCTTGGGCATACCTTAAACGCCAGTTCCGCACGATTGGCATGATTCTCATTCCAGTAGGCGCGGTTGTGTTTTTGACTTCGGTCGCAATCGAAAAACCAAACGGCGAGTCGGCGTTGTCATTTGTTAGTGCGGGCCTCTATCGCACTATTTCTTTCGTGCTCGGTTGTGTCGCTTCAGGTCTCACTGGCTACATCGGCATGACACTTGCGACTCGTGGCAACGTGCGCACCGCAGCAGCCGCACGTCGCGGTTCGATGCGCGAGTCACTGCAAGTTGCATTCCGCACTGGTGGTGTTGCCGGCATGTTCACCGTCGGTCTTGGTTTGCTTGGCGCAACTGTGATCATCGCTTTGTTTCAAAACACAAGTTCGGCGATGCTCGTTGGTTTCGGTTTCGGTGGTTCGTTACTCGCGTTGTTCTTGCGCGTCGGTGGCGGCATTTTCACAAAGGCTGCTGACGTCGGTGCTGACCTCGTCGGCAAAGTTGAAGCAGGCATTCCTGAAGATGACCCGCGCAACCCAGCAACAATTGCTGACAACGTTGGCGACAACGTCGGTGACTGTGCGGGTATGGCTGCCGACTTGTTCGAAAGTTACGAAGTCACTCTCGTCGCTTCGATCATTCTCGGTGTCGCTGCATTCAACTCAATTGGTTTGAACCCAGCACTCGGTCTTGTCTTCCCACTTGCAGCACGCGCGATTGGCGTCGTCGCATCAATTGCCGGCGTGTTCGCTGTGCGCGCCAAAGACGGTGAAACAAATGCGTTGAAGCCAATCAACCGTGGCTTCCTCACTGCAGGCATCATCACAGTTATCGGCACCTACTTGCTCGCAACTTATTATGTCGGCAACGACAAACTCGAAAAGACAGGTTTTACCAACACTGGTTGGCGCGTTTTCGGCGCCGTGCTGGTTGGTTTGATTCTCGCCCAAGTTTTGAGTCGTCTCACTGAATATTTCACTGGCACCGAATATGGTCCGGTTAAAGAAATCGCCGAGTCATCTGAAACTGGCCCTGCAACAGTTGTTCTCTCTGGCACTGCATCTGGTCTCGAGTCATCGGTTTATGCAATTTTGTGCATCGCCGTTGCACTTGGCACCACAATTTGGATGGGTGGCGGAAACATTCAGTTCTCGCTCTATCTCGTTGCGCTTTGCGGCATGGGTATGCTCGCCACAACTGGTGTCATCGTGTCTGAAGATACGTTCGGCCCTGTTTCTGACAACGCTGCTGGCATTGCCGAAATGTCAGGCGAACTTCATGGCGAGACAGGCAAGATTCTCGTCAGCCTTGACGCTGTTGGCAACACAACAAAAGCCGTAACAAAAGGCTTTGCCATCGGTTCGGCTGTGATCGCAGCAGTTGCACTGTTCGCTTCATATATCGAAACAATCGCCAGCGAACTCGGCCTCAAAGACGCAGCCGGCAACAAACTCGAAGGCTCGGCAATCTTCACGGCCGTTGAAACTCAAATCAACGTCTCTGACGTGAAAACATTCATCGGCCTTTTGGTTGGTGGATCAATTGCGTTCATGTTCTCGGCACTCGCGATTCGCGCAGTGGGTCGAACTGCCGGTGTCGTAGTGCAAGAAGTTCGCAGTCAGTTCAAGGACGGCAAAATTATGGCCGGCACAAAACAACCTGACTATGGTCCGGTTATCGACATCTGCACCGCAGCATCGTTGCGCGAACTCACAACGCCTGCGTTGCTTGCAGTTCTCACACCAGTGATTGTCGGTTTTGGCATCGGTTACGCCGCACTTGGTGCTTTCTTGGCTGGTGTTATTTTGACTGGTCAGTTGATGGCTAACTACTTGAGCAACTCAGGTGGCGCATGGGACAACGCCAAGAAGTACATCGAAGACGGCCATCACGGTGGCAAAGGTTCAGATGCGCACAAAGCAGCCGTTATTGGCGACACAGTTGGCGACCCATTCAAGGACACTGCAGGTCCTGCGCTTAACCCGCTGATCAAAGTGATGAACTTGGTTGCGTTGCTCGTGTTGCCTGCGATCATCAACTTGAAAGACAACGACACTGCTCGCTTGAGCATCGCCGGTGTTTCTCTCGTCATCTTGATCATCTCGATTATGTTCTCGCGTCGTAAGACAGCAAGCATGGTCGCTGCTTAGTTAGCAGTTTTACAACTCATGTCAGCCCGCGTTGACTATCTCAGCAACGAGTGGATCAACGCGGTCGCCGACAGCATCAAAGCAAATAGCGAGATCATCGCCGTTGCGCGTGAAAACACCGTCTCTGTTACTCAAATAGTGACGGGTACTCCACACGGCGATGTCACGTATCATCTCGAATCGCGTGACGGTCAACTTAACTTTGGCAAAGGCCCGGCAAAAGTTTCAGACATCGCCTTTACGCAAGATTGGCAAACTGCAGTTGGTGTCGCCACTGGCAAAATAAACGCTCAAGAAGCATTCATCAGCGGCAAGATTCGCTTCAAAGGCGACCACGAACGCGTTATCGCAACTCAGCCATTGTTTCTTGCCCTCGACGCCGTCTTTTCAGCCGTCAACGCCAATACAAATTTTTAAACGAGCCCCAGGCTGCGCACGGCATCGCGCTCATCGATCAATTCGGCGACCGATGCGTCAATCATCTTGCGACTGAAATCGTTGATCGGCAAGCCCTGCACGATGCTGTATTCGCCGTTTGCGCATGTGCAAGGAAACGACGAAATCAAACCAGCAGGCACGCCGTAACTGCCATCTGATGGCACCGACATGCTCACCCAATCGCCCGCTGGCGTGCCCTGCACCCAGTTGCGCATGTGATCCATCGCGGCAGTGCCAGCAGATGCCGCCGACGACAAACCACGGGCTTTAATAATCGCCGCACCACGCTTGGCAACTGTCGGAATAAAAGTTTCACGCGTCCAAGTTTCATCGTTGACAACAGTTGCAGCATTTTTGCCGTCAACTTCACAGTTGTAAAGATCTGGATACTGCGACGCCGAGTGGTTTCCCCAGATCGTCATCTTCTTGATCGAAGTCACCGGTTTGCCAACACGTTGAGCCAACTGGGCAACAGCACGGTTGTGGTCAAGTCGTGTCATCGCCGTAAATTGCTTTGGGTCAATCTCGGGTGCATTGCTCATCGCAATGAACGCATTCGTATTTGCCGGGTTGCCAACAACCAAAACTTTCACATTCTTTTTGGCGTTTTTCGCAATCGCTCGACCTTGCGGTTTGAAAATGCCGCCATTTGCGGTCAACAAGTCGGCGCGCTCCATGCCGTCTTTGCGCGGCATCGCACCGATCAACAAAGCAATATCAGCATCACCAAAAGCAACGTCGGCACTATCAGTCGTGATGACATCTACGAGTGGCGAATACGCACAATCGTCAAGCTCCATTTTTACGCCGTTCAATGCGCCAAGCGCTGGTGTCACTTCAAGCAACTGCAAAATCACCGGAGTATTCGCACCGAGCATTTGCCCTGACGCGATGCGAAACAAAATTCCGTAGCCGATTTGTCCGGCCGCGCCGGTAACTGTGATGCGAACTGGTGAAGTCATAGCGCGTAAGCCTAGGACAAAACTTATGGCCGACCAATTGCTTGCATCATCAAGTCGGCATAGACCTTTTGCCCTTCAGGCCGAATATGAATCTTGTCGCTATACAGATATTCAGGGTGCGCAGTGGCAATCGAATACCAGTCGAGAACTTTGACGTTTTCGTATCTTGCGGGCAATTCATTGATTCGCCGATTGTTCGTATTCTGTCGAACTTCGCTCGGCACATGAACCGTCACAAATAACACCAGCGGTACATCACGCAACGGCACCATAATTTCGTCGAGTGTTTTTTCGTCGACAGTGTTGTTTGTGCCCAAATGAATAATCACAACTGACCCGAGTCGATTGACCGACTTCATGAAGTTGGCGATCTCAAGAGCCTGTCGATACGGACGACTCTTCACTGCATCAACAGTCACTCCGCGCTGTGTCAAAACATTGGCTGCACCCAACATCACCGAATCACCAATTGCCAAAACATCAATCACCTGACCGTCAAGTGAGGTCGTAGCCGTTGCGACCTGCCCAGCGATCGTGGTTGCTGCTGCCAG
>BJFV01000009.1:0-8396 GCA_014190055.1 Actinomycetes bacterium | reverse complement strand
GCAACTAGGCCACCAAAACCAACGATGTCGTATAACTTGCTCTCACCTGCTCGCGAATTTTGCAATAACCACGGTCGCCACCAAATTGCCAAAGCGGCGCCCAACAGCAAACCGCTCGATCGAGTAAAAGTTCCTAAGAACAAATAGTCGACTCGTGAAACCGACTGACCAAACAGACTCATGAATTGTTCTGGTGTGTCGTTAATCGTTGAAATCGTGCCGGGCTGATAAACCATTGCCATGTAAACAGCCAAAGCAACTGCGATCAAAACAAAAACAGCACTGACAATCGGCAGTCGTCGTTTGCCGAATTTAGCCACCACCAACATGACGACTGGCCAAATTAAGTAGAACTGTTCTTCAACCGCTAGCGACCACAAATGACGTAGTGGCACAAATTCAAACGATGTGAAATAACTCGTGCCCACCCAAACCTGAAACCAGTTGAAGCCATAGAAAAGTGCTGCAACCACATCACCGCGTAATGTGCCGAGAATTTCGCGCTGAAACAACGCCGCAAATACCACAACACCTAAAACGACAATCCACAACGCAGGCAACAATCGTCGCGCTCGACGCAACCAAAAATCTTTCAAACTAACGGTGCCGTTTTTCTCTGATTCAGCGAGCAACAACAGCGTGATCAAATATCCACTGATCACAAAGAAAACTTCGACACCCAGAAAACCGCCAGGTAACCAGATTTTGTTGGCGTGATAAACGATCACCGCGAGAACTGAAAGTGCCCGAATGCCGTCAAGCGACGGAATATAAGTCAGTAAATCAGATCGTTTATTCATCGAAGACTAAGTCTTACATTGATGCGATTATTTGTGCCATCAATTCGCAAGCCTCAGTTGGGTTCAAGCCAACTTTCACACCCGCACTCTTTAGGGCATCCATCTTGCCCTGCGCTGTGCCTTTACCCCCAGAAACAATCGCCCCTGCGTGCCCCATTTTTTTACCCGCCGGTGCTGTGACACCTGCGATATAGGCGCTCATCGGTTTTGTCACGTGAGTCATGATGAATTCAGCAGCCTCTTCTTCGGCTGTGCCACCAATTTCACCGATCATGATGATCGCATGCGTCTCAGGATCAGATTGAAACTCTGCCAAACAATCGACGAACGAAGTGCCAGGCACCGGGTCGCCGCCGATGCCCACACAAGTCGACACACCGATGTTGCGTTGCTTCAACTCATAGAGCGCTTGATATGTCAAAGTGCCCGAGCGCGAAACAATGCCGACGTTCGGCCCTTTCGCAGTCGGAAGCGCGGCAATTTCGCCAGCGGTAATACCGATGTTGCATTTACCCGGGCTAATAATGCCGGGGCAATTCGGCCCAAGCAATCGAGTCTTCGGAAAATCGCGTTGCAAAGTTGCAAACACTCGTGCTTCATCTTGAGCAGGCACACCTTCGGTGATGCACACAACAAAACCAATGCCTGCACGCGCGGCTTCAAGAATTGCAGCTGGTGCAGCTTTTGGTGGCACAGCGATAAACGATGCTGTAGCTCCCGTGGCTGCAACTGCACTTTCAACCGTGTCAAAAACAGGAATGCCTTCGACGTCTTGACCTGCTTTGCCCGGCGTCACGCCTGCGACAACTTGGGTGCCATAGTCGCGATTGCGCAAACCATGAAAGCGCCCTTGGCCACCGGTCAAACCCTGAACTAGAACTTTTGTTTTTTCGTTGACAAAAATCGCCATGTTATTTCTTTCCTGCAATCTCGACTGCACTTCGCGCGGCCTCAAGCATTGTCGAGCGTGAAATCAGTTGCGACTCTGCAATGCCGGCAGCAGCAATGATCGCTCTTCCTTCGGTGGCATTTGTACCGTCAAGGCGAATGACAATCGGTGCACGAAGTTTGACGCGCTTCATCGCTTCAACAATGCCTTTGGCGACTTCATCACCGCGAGTGATGCCACCAAAAATGTTGATAAAAATGCTCTTAACTTTTGTATCTGAGTTGATTACTTCAAGCGCCGCGGTCATTAACTCGGCGTTCGCGCCACCGCCGATGTCCAAAAAGTTTGCAGCCTTGCCGCCAACCTGATTGACGACATCAAGCGTGCTCATCGCCAAACCAGCACCATTGGCGATAATGCCAACCGAACCATCGAGACCGATGTATTGCAGGTTCTTTTCTCGTGCAAGCTTTTCGCGCTCGTCTAGTTCTTCAGTTTCGCGATATTCATCCCATTCAGGGTGGCGAAAAGCAGCGTTGGCATCAAGCGTGACTTTCGCATCAAGTGCATGAACTTCACCCGTCGGCTTCAAAATCAACGGGTTTATTTCTGCCAGATCGCAATCACCTTTTGTGAAGCATTCATAGAGTTTGAGCAACATCGCTGCCACGCCGTCTTGTGCTTTTTCTGAAATGCGCGCATCAACAACGGCACGTTTTGCCGCATCGAGACTTAAACCTTCAACAGGGTTGACATGCAACTTGACAATTGCAGTTGGGTCAACAACAGCAACATGTTCGATCTCGACACCACCCTGGGCTGAGAGCATCAACAAATGTCGCTTCGCCGAGCGATCAAGCGTGAACGAGGCGTAATACTCTTCGGCAATATCTGACGCGTGTTCAACCCACACGCGCTTAACGATGTGGCCCTTGATGTCCATTCCTAAAATATTTTTTGCATGCAATCGAACTTCGTCGGCATTGTTCGCCAGTTTGATACCGCCAGCTTTGCCACGGCCTCCAACTTGCACCTGTGCTTTAATTACAACCGGATACTTCGCGAGTTCTGCTTGCGCAACTGCTTCGTCAACTGTTAGCGCAACACCGCCCGCTGAAACGGCGATGCCATAGCGCGCGAAATATTGTTTGCCTTGATACTCAAAAAGATCCACTTAATTTCCTTTGTTCAGTTTTCTTCGCGCGAGTCAAGCGCCAACTCTAACCATTTGGCAATATCACTGAGCGACGAACCAGGACCAAAAATTTCGCCGACACCCTGCTGCTTGAGCGTGACTATGTCATCTTCAGGTATAACTCCGCCACCAAAGATCAAAATTTCGCCAAGTTTGCGACTGCGCAATTCTTCCATCACTCGCGGAAACAACGTCAGGTGAGCCCCCGACAGCAGCGACAAACCAACGGCGTCAGCGTCTTCTTGCAGCACGGTTTCGGCGATTTGCTCGGGTGTCTGGTGCAGTCCCGTATATATGACCTCAAAGCCGTGGTCGCGCAAGGCGCGGGTGATCGTCTTGGCCCCACGGTCATGGCCGTCAAGGCCGGGCTTGGCAACGACTACGCGATAATTTCGTTTCACAACTCAATAACCTTACGACATGCGCCGTATCGAATTCACATCGCCAATCATGCGTGCCGTTGCGCCCGTTGTCGGGGGCATTCTCGGGTTCGCAATTTTGTTTGGAGTTACATGGATTTTTGCCAGCTTGGCAACCGATAATCGCGAACGTAACCCCGAGACGGTTGCAAAAACTTTCGAAATCGGGCGCGTAGATGACATCGCAAAATTGGTCAGCGAAGGTGGGCCAATTCTCTACCCAGATTTACGTGACTCAACCGGCAAGCGTTCTATCGTTATCGACCACACCGGAGACAACCCAGCCAAAGGCTGGCAGGTTTATTACGCCTACCCCGCCGACCGTGACGAAAGTTGTCTTGTCGAGCACATTGTCAACACGCGAAACTTTAAAGATTGTGAAGGTCGCACTCTTGGTGTTGAGCAATTACAACTTCCGCTCGATGTTCGACCAATTGTCGAAAATTTGCGCACGCTGCTAATTGATTTGCGTGCAGGCTGAAAATTATTTAACTCGCTAATTTATTTTTTTGAGTGGCGCCCACGCCATTGCCAAGTGCTTTTTGCCGTGATTGACGAATTCAATTGTCGCTTCGGCCGACTCGCCTGAGCCACGAATGTTGATGATCACACCTTCGCCAAACGACGGGTGTTCAACATCATCGCCAACTTTCAAACCCGAGTTAGCACCAGTCAAATCACCAACCGCATCACCGTCGCGTCGATACTTTGGCACCGTCGCCCGAGTCCATTCAATTTTTTTGCCCGAGCCTTGATCTGGTCGCGGACGATAACTGCCGCGACCTTCGTCAGCGCCAGAGTCTGTGCTTCCTTCGCGTTGCAACAATTCGCTGGGTATCTCATCCAAAAAGCGTGATGGCGGGTTGTATTGTGTCGAGCCATAAAGATTTCGACTCCAGGCGTGAGTAAGAAACAGTTTTTGCTTGGCACGTGTGATGCCGACATACGCCAAGCGACGCTCTTCTTCGAGTTCGTTTTGATCAACCAGTGCGCGACTGTGTGGAAAAATACCTTCTTCCATGCCGACGATGAAAACCGCCTCGAACTCAAGACCCTTTGCAGAGTGCAAAGTCATAAGAGTGACGTGATTATCTGAATCGAGTTGATCAGTGTCTGCAACAAGTGCGACCTGTTCTAAAAATTCGTCGACCTGTGTGAACTCACTCGCGCTGCCGATCAGTTCAGCCAAGTTTTCGTATCGCCCGTCTGATTCGACAGTGCCTTCGGCTTGCAGTTCGCTCAAATATCCACTCGCTTCTAACGCATGGCGCAACACTGGCCCTGGTCCTTGGCCCAATCGCGATTCAAGATCATCGATTAAAGCGACAAAACTGGCAATGCCTTTAGCGGCCGCGGCACCAATGCCAGCATCTGCCGTACGGCGCAACGCAAGCGCAAATGCAATGTTTTCTTTAGTTGCATAAGCATCGAGACGATCAACTGTCGTGTCGCCGATGCCGCGCTTGGGCACATTCAAAATGCGCTTGAGGCTGACTTCATCAAGCGGGTTCGCCGCACAACGAATGTATGCCAGAGCATCTTTGATTTCGCGGCGGTCATAGAAACGAGTGCCGCCAATTACTTTGTAGGGCACGCCAGCCTGCATCAGGCTCTCTTCTAAAATTCGGCTCTGGGCATTGGTGCGATAGAAAACAGCCATCTCTCGCCACTCGTGCTCGTGACTCTTTTTCATTTTCGATAATTGCGAAATCACCCAATTTGCCTCGTGATATTCGTCGTCGGCGTAAAACCGCACGACACGATCGCCTTTGCCAAGTTCAGTCCATAATTCTTTGGGTTTACGCTCGGCATTGTTTGTAATGACTGCGTTAGCGGCATCCAAAATTGTTTGCGTGCTGCGATAGTTCTGCGCCAACACAACAACCGTCACTTCAGGAAACGCCGTTTCAAACTGCAAGATATTTCTAAAGTCTGCGCCACGAAATCGATAAACAGACTGATCGGTATCTCCAACAACACAAACATTGTGATGCGCGCCAGCCAACATCAACACGATTTCGTTTTGGGCAATGTTCGTATCTTGATATTCGTCAATCAAAATATGTTCAAAGCGTTGTTGAAATTGCGCCAAAACATCTTTGTGCTCGCGAAAAAGTTTGACTGTATTAATCAGCAAATCATCGAAATCCATCGCGCCGGCTTTTAACAATCGCGACTGATATTCGCGATAAATCTCTGCATATTTTGTGTCGAACACATTGTCAGCATTCAGCAACGCCTGGTCTGGTGAAATCAACTCGTTTTTCCACAAACTGATTCGGGCGTGCACACCGCGCGCCGGAAATCGCTTGGCATCTAGTCCGCGATCACGAATGACATAGCCGACAAGGCGCTGTGCGTCTGACTGGTCGTAAATCGAAAATGTCTTCGGATAGCCAATCTGCTCGGCTTGCATCCGCAAAATTCGCACACACGCAGCGTGAAAAGTGCTCACCCACATTCGCTCGGCAACTTTGCCGACAAGTGCCTCAACACGCTCGCGCATTTCACCGGCAGCCTTATTGGTGAACGTGATCGCCAAAATTCGCATCGGGTGCGTACCTTGGTTAATTAGGTGAGCCACGCGATGAGTCAAAACTCGTGTCTTACCCGAACCGGCGCCAGCGACCACGAGCAACGGCCCGCTCGGGTGTAGCACCGCGTCTTGCTGGTCAGGGTTGAGCGACGCTATATCTAATGACTTTTGCTCTGACACCACCCCTGCAGACTAGGCGCACCGTATGCGACTATTACGGCGCGTCATCAGGCAGAATCGTGATTCATGGCTTCAGAGAAAAAACTAATTATTTTGCTTCCGCCGTCTGAAGGCAAGGCTGAGTCTGGCAAAACTGGCACGAAGTTCGCAGAAACGAGTGGCGTTTTTGGCAAGTCGCTTGGCAAACAACGCACAAGTGTTGTCGCAGCGTTGAAGCAAGCACGCGGCGGGTCTCCAAAACTTCTTGGTGTTTCGGGCGCTCATCTCACTCGAGCACAACAAGCAAACCTCGCAGTGCGTGGTGCAAAAACTTTGCCTGCATCGCAACGTTACACAGGCGTCGTTTGGGATCATCTTGATCTCGCTTCGCTGCCTCTCGCGCTACAAAAAATTGCCGCCAAAAATATCGTCATTGTTTCTGGTTTGCTTGGCCTAGTAGCGGCCGGTGACCCCACACCTGACTACCGCCTAAAAATCGGCGCAAGTCTTGCGCCAATGGGCAAACTTTCTACGTGGTGGCGAGACGAACTTTCGAGCGCACTCAATAAATATTGTGCGGGTGCAGTCGTCGTTAGTTTGCTACCCCAAGAGCACTCAGCGGCATTCGTTGCTGACAGCGAATTGATTAAGAGCTATTTACATGTTGACTTGGCGACGAAATCTGGCAAGGCAGGCGGTCATGACGCAAAGGCAGCCAAGGGTCGCCTCGCCAGACACTTGTTACTCAACCGAAATGACCCAGTTAAAGCGCTCAAGTCGTTCAAAGATTCGCAATTTAAAGTGCGAGTCTTAGAGCAATTTTGATTTCAGAAACTCAATCACGCGTTGAACACCTAGTTCTTGGCGTTGTTCTGTCAACACCGAGTGATCTGACTTTGCAGTCGATTCAAACTCAACTGCAATGAACGCATCACCAAGCAGCTTGTGTAGTTCGGCAAATCGTGTGCCGACAAGTCGATCACCCGAATAGCGCAGACCCAAAACTTGACAACCAGCCTCTGCGCGTTGCGTAATTCGGCGTGAATCTTGCTCAGACAAATTGAGATCTGCCGAGCGTTTTGCGCCTAGCGCAAAGGGCAAACTCGGTTGCGACAAAACCGGCGCCAACATAATGTCGTCAACCATCATGCCGAGGGCAAAACCGCCGCTAAAACACATGCCGACTGCCCCAACACCTTTACCGCCAATTTCTGCGTGCAGATATTTGGCAAGTTCGCGTAGCCAAGAGATAATCGGCGATGTCTTATTCAGCGCCATAGTTGTGAACTCGCGAGAAATGCAAACTTTTGCCGCAGAGCTCGCCATATATCTGCCGCTCGGTGGTTCACCGAAGTTGCCAACTAACAGTGGCATCACCACTGTGAAACCCGCAGCGACAACTTCGTTTGCAAACTTTTCAACTGCCGGTGTGATCCCGGGTATCTCGTGAACGATGATTACAACCGGTCCAGATCCTTTGCGAAAAGTTTCGTGCGTTACACCACGACTTGAAAACTTTGACTGCGACCAACCGTTCATCGCCACAAACTTACACCCGATTTACGCGCCGAATCTATTTCGGTCGACCTACACCGGTTACTTTCGACCAACTTACGGCGTAAACCTTGACAACGTCGCCGGTGCGCGGTGACGCAATCATCTGTCCATTTCCGAGATACATACCGACGTGGCCAACCGGGTTTCGCGTGAAAATCAAGTCACCCGGTTGCGCTGCCCCAGTCGGAATTCTTGTAAGCGCCGAATACTGCGATCTCGAAGACCTCGGAATACTCACGCCTGCTTTTGCCCACGCGTAAACCATCAAGCCGGAGCAATCAAATGCCACACCAGGAGAAAGCGCACCAAATTTATAGGTAACGCCGATTTGTGAAAGCGCTGCTTTAACTGCAACACCGGCTGCCGTTGATGGCGCAGGAATATTCGAGTACTTAGTTTTCGTAAACTCTTTTGCGAGCCGTGCTGCGTCTTCAAGTGCCGCCTTGGCACGACGACTTTGCTCGTTGCGCAATAAGTCGCCAAGGTCGCGTAAGGCCTGTGCTTGCCGCGCTGTATAAACATTTGCACTCGCCTCTGCCGCAGCAAGTCGCTTCTTTGCGTAATCAGCGATGCCACCCGCACGAGTGCGCTGAGATTCAAGTTGTTTGCGCTCACGAGCAATGTCGTCGATGATGCCTTGCAGCTCGTCGAGACCGCTTACTCCGGTATTAAGAGCAACCGAAGTCAAATACGATCGACGCACTGCATCAGAAAGACTGCCTGTTGAACTCAAAATGCTTGCCAAACTATTTGAAACTGATTTGCCGACAAAAGTTTTCAAAGCGACGTTTTGTAATTGGGCTTGCATCGCGGCGAGTTCGATCTCTTTGGCTTTGATTCG
>BJFV01000008.1:16291-17789 GCA_014190055.1 Actinomycetes bacterium | reverse complement strand
TCTCCTGGTCACGTAGTTTTGGGTCGGCCCTTGCGAGCTGATTGCAGAGTTGATGCTATAAAAAGCGCGCCAACAACCCACCATTGATAGCGCTCTATATAACTCAAAAAGTCACGGATTTGCTCTTCGAACAATTTGCCACCACGCCACAACACGATCAATTTCAGGATGACACCCACAATCAAGAGTGGTACGAACTTTTTTGGCGGCATTCGTCGGTGGCCGAGCAGCAAGCAAACGATGTTGCTGCCCGGCATAAGCACAAGAATTGCGGGTCCTGCTTTGTCGACAAGTCGCTCTGTCCATTTATATATGGCAGGTAGTTCGCCCATGTTGCCCTCAACCCAGCCGAGGGCTTTTGTGCCGTACCAGCGACCAACAAAATACAGCGCAATGCCAGCGATCAACACGCGCGTAAAACCAATTATTGAATAACTCAAAAGATCGATGTAGGGCACCGAGCCGAACAAATTGCGGTTGCGACTACTGAGCATCAATACAAGTCGCGGCCGCTCGTCAACGAGCGCAGGGCCGATGTTGCTGCCGATCGTGCCGATTACAAATAACAAGGTTGTAAGCGTCAGCACTGCTTTGCGCATTCGTAGCACGGTAGCCGACTTGCTACGGTAATTAAGAGATAGTCACGATATTTGACATCAACTACAAGTTCTTTTGGGGGAGCAATGAAGGGTCTGATGCAGAACACGCCATTGACGATGGTGCATCTTTTTGAGCGAGCCGAAAATTATCATGCCGACAAGACGATTACGACGGCAACTGCGATCGGCAAAGATCGCACAACTTATGGCGAGTGGGCTGCTCGAACACGTCAACTTGGTGGCGCGCTCGACAAGTTGAAAATTTCAAGCGATGGTCGTGTTGCAACATTCGCTTGGAATACCGCCCGA
This sequence comes from Actinomycetes bacterium, assembly GCA_014190055.1. GTDB lineage: Bacteria > Actinomycetota > Acidimicrobiia > Acidimicrobiales > Ilumatobacteraceae > BACL27. The sequence continues at coordinate 16,881 of BJFV01000008.1, read as the reverse complement.
CATCTCGAACTTTATTTTGCCGCGCCGTGCACAGGGCGCGTCTTGCATACATTGAACATTCGCTTGTTTCCTGAGCAACTTACCTATATTGCAAATCACGCCGAAGACGAAGTTATTTTCGTTGATCGCTCATTGTTCGCTTTGCTCGCACCGCTTTTGCCGACGTTTAAGACTGTCAAACATCTCGTAATCATGGATGACGGCAAAGGTGATGTGCCCGACTCGGTGCCTGGCATGCAGATGCACAAATACGAAGAACTAATCAAGGGTGTATCTGGCGTCGAATTCAAAATCACTGACGAAAATTTGGCAGCCAGCATGTGTTACACAAGTGGCACAACGGGTAATCCGAAAGGTGTCGTCTACAGTCATCGCTCAACTTACCTTCACACGATGGGTGCGATGATGGTCGATTCGCTTGGTGCTCGCGAAAGTGATGTGATTTTGCCAGTCGTGCCGATGTTTCATGCCAACGCATGGGGGTTGGCGCATGCTGCGGTTGCGTGTGGAGCAAGTCTTGTTATGCCGGGCCCAGATCTTTCTGGCAAGGCGATCGCAAATTTGATCGTCGAAGAAAAAGTAACTGTTGC
>BJFV01000008.1:3738-15693 GCA_014190055.1 Actinomycetes bacterium | reverse complement strand
AAATGGTCAGAGCGACCGTTGGCCTGCGTCGTTATGAACCCTGGTGAAACCCTGACCAAAGAAGAGGTTCTTGATTACATTCGACCAAGATTGGCCAAGTGGCAAGTGCCAGACGACGTCGTCTTTATTGATGAAGTACCAAAAACCAGCGTTGGTAAGTTTTCGAAAAAGACATTGCGCGACAAATTCGCAGATTATGTCTTGCCGACTATCTAGAAATTAACCCGACGCAAAAACTGCCGCGTGCGTTCATCGCTCGGGCTCGAGAACAATTGCTTGGGGTGCCCTTGTTCGGCGACACGACCGCCATCTAGAAAACAAACTCGGTCGCTTATTTCTTGGGCGAAGTTCATTTCGTGTGTGGCGATCAACATCGTTATGCCACTTCCTTTGAGTTCGCGCACGACATCGAGTACTTCGCCGACGAGTTCGGGGTCGAGTGCCGATGTGATCTCGTCAAGTAGCAAAACCTCTGGGTTCATTGCCAAAGCGCGGACAATTGCGACCCGCTGTTGTTGTCCTCCCGAAAGTTGATCTGGATACGAGTCGATTTTTTCGACTAGGCCAAATCGATCGAGCAACGATTTTGCAATTTCGTTCGCCTCGTCTGCTGGTTTGCCCAGTACTTGAGTCAGTGCGAGAGTGATGTTGCGTTGAACACTCATATGTGGAAACAAGTTGAAACTCTGAAAAACGATGCCGATTCGGCGACGAATCGGATTTGGGTCACGACCGATTTTTGAAATCTCATCACCATCCAAAAGAACTGCGCCGTCGTCAATCGGTTCAAGCAGATTGACGCACCGCAACAACGTGGTCTTGCCAGAACCACTTGAGCCGATGAATGAAACGACTTCTCCGGCATGAACTTGCAAGTCAAGGCCTGACAGCACATTGCGTGAGCCAAACGATTTTGTGACTTGTCGCAGTTCAAGTTTCATCGAACCCTCGTCGCGGATGTTCGCCGGCGTTCGCGGGCCAATAAATAATCAGTCGTGCGTGTAAGCGGAATCGTGATCAGCAAGAAGATGATCGCCGCCGCAACATATGGCGTGAAATTTGCGAATTTGGCTTTGTCGATGCCGGCTTGACGCAAAATTTCTATCGGCCCGATCAAACTGACGAGTGCAACGTCTTTTTGCAGACTGACTAAATCGTTCATCAGTGGTGGCACCACTCGCCGTATGGCCTGGGGCAAAATCACGAAGCGCATCGTCTGCGTGTTCGAGAGCCCCAAACTTCGTGAGGCTGCTCGCTGTGATTCGTGCACGCTGTCGATGCCTGCTCGAAAAACTTCGGCAATATAGGCGCCATATGTAAGTACAAGAGCTACTGAACCCCAAAGAAGCGGCGAGTTAAAAGGCCGCTCGAGACCGACGCCAGGTACACCAAAACCAATTAGGTAGATCCACAAAATTACGGGGACGCCACGCATGATGTCGATGTAGGCGATCACAAAAATACGAATCGGAAAAAGTGCCGGATTGCGCGAACTTCGTGCAATGGCGAGCAATAGCGCTAAGGCAATAATCGCAGGCGTCGACCAAGCAAAGATCTTTATATCAAGCACGAATGCGTCAAGCAGTCGTGGAAACGAATCGCTTAGTCGTTCGCCATTAAAGAAGGACTCTTTGACTCGATCCCACCGTGGAAGTTTTGGGATCGTGAAAAACAGTGCACCAACGACAACGACAGTGCTCAGCGCAGCAATAATGCTGCTGCGCTGGCGCTGTCGTCGTTCGAATTGCTGGCGTTGAGTTTTTGTTTCCGTAGCTAGTGACAGTTTTTAGTCGAGAGAAATGACCGGCGCGTTTGTCTTGTCGGCCAGCCAAGTCTTTTCGATTTCTGCCAACTTGCCAGACTCTTTCAGAGCACCGAGAGCGGTGTTGACACAGTCAACAAGTTTGTTGTCTTTGTCGAACAAAAGACCGAAGTTGTCAGCGGCAACTGCATCACTCAGAGGGAATTGTCCAATAACTTTTGAGCCCTCGATTTCTACAGCGCTGATGTAGAACGCGGTTGGCAAGTCGACAACAATTGCATCGATCTGTTTCGCCTCGAGGGCAGCCTTCGCGCCAGCGTTGTCGTCATAGACGAACGGCTCATTGGTTGGCTTAATTACATTGTTGATGAAGTCAAGACTCGTTGTGCCTGACTGCGCGCCAAACTTAAGTTCTTTGAGTTCTGAAACTTTTGTCGCGCTAGCAACCGGTGAGTCAGCAAAACCGACTACAGCTTGATTAGTTGAGTAGTACGGGTCGCTGAAACTGACAGTTGCTTTGCGTTCTTCAGTGATCGAATATTGTTGCAAATTGAAGTCAAAGTTTTTAGCACCAGGTTGAATTGCCTCGTCGAAGCCAGTTCGTACCCAGACGACATTTTCATTCGAGTAGCCGAGTTCGCCTGCGACTGCATAAGCAACTGCAGCTTCAAAACCTTCGCCGGACTCTGGTGCGTCACCTACAACCCATGGTTCAAATGCTGGGGTGCCGGTTGCAATCGTCAACTTGCCAGACTCAATAGTCGGGCATGCCGAACTTGAGTCATCGTTTCCGCAACTGGCAAGACCGAGAGCGGCTGTGCTGCCAAGAATTATCGCCAAGCGCGTAAAGCGTGATTTGGTGGTCATTATGAGGTTCCTTTCTAGAGAACGTCTGTTAATTAGAGCCAAAACTAGCATTACTTGACAGTGAGACAGTTAGAGTCTTATTGTCTCACTATGGCGGAAGTTGAAACAGCAAGTACGTCGGCGTTCACCGAAGTTGAATCGCGCGTTCTTGACGCCACAAAACTGGCTATTGAAAAGTGGGGCGTTTCGCGATTTACGGTCGCCGATGTCTGCGATCTTTCGGGCGTTTCGCGCGCAACTGTCTATCGAATGTTTCCGGGCGGCAAAGAAATCTTGCTTGAAGCACTTCATGTGCGTTCGCTCGATGAATTTTTCACCACACTTCTAAATCGTGCGCAAGGCGCGAAGTCACTTGAAGACCTTCTCGTACGTTGCATCGTTTCGGCAACTACCGAGTTGCGCGACGACGAGCACTTGGCGATGATGTTGGCGACCGAACCAGGCGCAACGTTGATGCAGTTCACAATTGATGGTTTGTCGCGAATCGTGCGAGTCGCGGCTTCGTATTTGGCGCCACTTGTCTCTGATTTCTTGCCAAAGCGTGAAGCCGACGCGTTGGTCGAAGTTTTGTCGCGACTTGTAATTTCTTATTTCTTGACGCCATCAGATCGCTATGACTTCACAAGCGAAGCGAGCGTTGCCAAGTTTTTAAATACTCATATCAATATTCACGAATTAACAAAACAAAATTAAAAAATAAAAAGGGGATAGACATGTCAATCACAGAAAAGCAAAACGAAGAAATTATTGGTCGTGATCAAATCAATAACATTGAGGCGATTTTGAGCATTCCGCTCACACCAGCAAACGAAATCGAACACGTTGTCAAAAACAACGCCGACTCGGTTTTCACCTGGGACTACTCACTTACTCGCGAGCCATTGCGCAAACTTTATGAAAAGGCCAAGACGAGCCAATGGAACGGCACATACGACTTAGATTGGAATACAGAAGTCGATGTCGAAAAGACAGTTGCAATCGACCAGGCTGCAATCGGTACCGGTGTCAACACCGAGTGGTACGCAGATACAAAACTCGCCAAATGGGGCGACAAAGAGTGGCTCGAATTCGGCGTGCACAGTCGCAAGTGGAGCCTCTCGCAGTTTTTGCATGGCGAGCAGGGTGCACTGATTTGCACCAGCAAAATTGTCGAGACGGTGCCATGGTACGACGCAAAGTTGTACGCCAGCACTCAAGTTGTTGACGAGGCTCGCCACGTAGAAGTGTTCGCTCGTTATCTCGACGAAAAACTTGACGGCGGTTACCCGATCAATCCTCACCTTGGTTTGTTGCTCGATGACATCGTCAAAGACTCACGTTGGGACTTCACCTATCTCGGCATGCAAATCATGGTTGAAGGCTTGGCACTTGCCGCTTTCGGCTATCTGCACCAGTTGACCAGCGAACCGCTGTTGAAGAAACTGTTGCGCTATGTCATGAGCGATGAAGCGCGCCACGTAGCCTTCGGCGTTCTCAGCCTCAAAGAGGTCTATGACGGCATGAGCGACAAAGAAATTATGGATCGCCAAGAGTTCGCTTACGAGGCAAGCATTCGTATGCGAGATCGTTTCTTGCAACAAGAGGTTTGGCACCACATGGGTGTCGACCCGAAGACTTTGATTCCGTTGTTGGTCAACGACCCAACGCGAAAAGTCTTCCAGCAAATGTTGTTCGCCAAGATTGTGCCGAACTGCAAGAAGCTCGGTTTGCTTGACCGTAACGACAAATGGTTGCGTCATCGTTTCGAAGAGATGGGTGTAATTCAATTCGAAGACTGGGAAAACACAGACGACGAATATCTCAAGTTCGAAATCGGCAAAGACGTCGAAATTCGTCACTAGTAGTCGAATCTTCTCTAGAGCGTCGCGACTAACGAGCAAAAAACTCGTTAGTCGTGGGCAAGACCAACTGACTACTATCTAGCCATGCCAAGATTCGGTCAAGTTCTAACTGCAATGGTTACGCCGTTCGACAAGAACGGCGAGTTAAACCTCGACGGTGTGCGCCGTTTGGCAAAGTGGCTGCAAGACAACGGAAATGATGGTCTGGTCGTTGGTGGCACAACAGGTGAAGCATCGACGCTGACAGACGATGAGAAACTTGCGTTGTTCGCCGCAACCGTAGAAGCAGTGACGATTCCGGTTATTGCTGGCACGGTAACCAACGACACGAAGCATTCGATTCATCTGACCAAAGAAGCGTCAAAACTTGGCATCGCTGGCATCTTGGCTGTTGGTCCTTATTACAACAGGCCGTCACAGGCGGGCATTCTTGCTCACATGAAAGCAGTTTGTGCTGCGACGACTTTGCCAGTTGTCGTCTATGACATTCCGGTACGAACTGGACGCAAAATTTCAACTGCGTCACTGGCGAAGTTGGCCAACGAAGTAAAAAACGTTGCGGCTTTAAAAGATGCAAGCGGTAACCCGGCCGAAACCGCGATGTTGATGACCCAGGTGCCAAAGAGTTTTGAACTGCTAAGTGGTGATGACGGTTTGACTTTGCCGTTGATGTCGATCGGTGCAACCGGCGTTATTGGTGTGGCAACGCACTGGACGGGTGTCGATCATCAAGAAATGTTTAAAAAATGGAACTCAGGCGATATCGCTGGCGCTCGCGCAGTGAATTCGCGAATGCTCGAGAGTTTTGCCTACGAAACCGGTGATGACAATCCGAACCCACTGCCGAGCAAAGTGATGATGAATCATCTTGGTCTTGACGTTGGCGAGGCGAGACTGCCAATGGGCCCACCACCGAGTGGCTTGGCTGAACGTGCTGAAAAAGTGTTCAGCAATTTGCAAGCAGCGCGCGCTGCGGCAACGAAATAGTGTCACAAAAATTCGTTGTACATAAATCAACGATCACTGTCTGATGTCTAAACCAGTTCGCATCGCATTTCTTGGTGGTCTCGGCGAAATCGGCCGAAATTGCATGGCCGTCGAGCAAGACAAGAAGATTTTGCTGATCGATTGCGGTTTGATGTTTCCGAAAGCTGAACACGGCGATGACATCGATGTGATCATTCCTGATTTCACTTGGCTACTTGAAAGAAAAGATCGCATAGTTGGTTGTGTTGCAACTCACGGCCACGAAGATCATGTCGGGGCTTTGCAATATTTGCTTCAAGACGCTTCGTTTCCGTTATACGGCTCGGCGTTGACTCTTGGCCTCGCGCGCAACCGAATTGCCGAGGCGCGACTTACCGACAAGACGAAATTCATTGAAGTCAGCGACAACGATCGCATCAAAATTGGGCCGTTCGACGTCGAGTTCATTCCGGTTACGCATTCAGTGCCGCATGCTCACGCAATTGCGCTGCATACGGCCCAGGGTGTGATCGTTCATTCGGGTGACTTCAAGATTGATCTCACACCGGTCGATCATCGTCGCACCGATCTGGCTCGGCTTGGTTCGCTTTCTTCAAACGAGGGCATTCGTTTGTTGATGCTCGATTCAACAAATGCGGGCGAGCGTGGTCATGCGCCTAGCGAGTCTGATGTAGGCGCTGTGCTGCGAGCAATCTTCAACGAACATCGAGGCAAGCGAATAATTACCGCGAGTTTTGCCAGCCACATTCATCGTGTTCAGCAAATTGCAGATGCCGCGATTGATTCGGGTCGAGTCGTCGTGCCTCTCGGCAGGTCGATGATCAACAACATTCGTCTTGCTCGCGACTTGAAAGTTTTGACGATTCCTGAAAAGAGTTTGGTCAGCGCAGATTCGCTAGGCAAATACGACGATGAAGAAATTTGCATCATCTCAACTGGCTCACAAGGTGAAGCGATGTCGGCGTTGACGAATCTCGCCAAAGGCGACAGCCGCTATGTGAAAGTTGGCGACAGTGATGTGGTTATTTTCTCGAGTCATGCCATCCCCGGCAATGAACACAATGTCAACAAGGTGATTGATGCACTTTTGCGCCGAGGTGCAACAGTTGTTCACTCGGGTATTGCCGATGTGCATGCAACGGGTCACGCTCAAGCCGAAGACTTGAAGACATATCTAAACGTCACCGAGCCGCAATGGTTCGTGCCGATTCATGGCGAATACCGTCATATGGTTGCCAACGCCGAATTGGCAAGAATCATGGGTGTTGCGCCGCAAAACGTTTTGCTGTGTGAAGACGGCGACTTGATCGAAATCAGCGACGGCGGTATTGATTTTTCTGGTCGCATTCCTGCCGAATTTGTTGTGCCACAAAAATCGCGACGTGCGGGCAAAAAATCGAAAGACAAACCAACCAAGAAACCCAAAAAGCACTAGTCGCTTTAAGTTGTTGCCGAGACTCGGGTGGGCGAGTAATCCCACTTGCAAACAGACCCCATTGGTACTGTTGATTTATGGCAAAAGTGCCCAAATCTAAATCTGCGCGCCCGAATAGAGGTTCGCGCAGTGTTGCTGGCAGGGGCGAGGCAAGAACTTCGGGTCGTGGCGAGTCGCATCGGGGCGACAATGTTCGACCAATTCGAGCATTGCGTGAACATGACATTGAAGACGAGCCAACTCGGTATCGAGTTGTTTCGCAGCACGGCCCAATTTTTGGTGGATTGTTTGAGGGCCGAGCACATGAATTCAGCGGTTTAGGTTTAATCGCCTTTGGCGCGTTGCTTGTTTTGTCGGTCTATCTCAAATTGGCCGGCCCACTGGGTCGGGCGCTAGACACTTTTGCCTCGGCAACGATCGGTGTCGGTCGGTTCTTCTTGCCAATTTTGTGTATTGGTTTGGGTGTTGCGCTTGCACGACGCAAGAGTTGGCAAAATCGAGTTCGAACATCGATCGGCTGGACATCTCTAACTGGTGTGCTGCTCGGTTTGACCCACGTGTTTTTTAGCGATACCGAAAATCGCACCGGTGGATGGTTTGGATACTTGGTGGGTGAGCCAACGCAAAACTCGTTGTCTGACATTGGTGCGACAGTGTTGTTGGTCGCACTGCTCATCGGTTCGATAATGCTCGTATCTGGCAAATCAGCGCCAGAGTTGCTTGAGGTTTTGCGAAATGCTTGGCAAAAGATAAGTGGCAAAGTTTCGTCAGCAACCGAAAATCTGTCGGGTTCGCTTGATGAAAATCGAATTTTCGACAGTGAAAGTTCTGGTATGCCCGGTGGTTTTGCGCCGCAAGATGAGCAGCGCCCAGAACTTTACGACTATGCACAAGACGGCCTTGATGATGATTTTCAAGACGACGAAAAACAGCCACGTCGTGAGCGCAAACGGCGAGAAAAATCTGAATCAAATGCTGGGTCGAAGCCTGCCGCAAAACCAGCAGCGAAACTTGCGCCAGTTAAAGGCGAGGCCCAACAAATTCCGCTTGGTCCGAGTGGACAGCCCAGCAATTGGATGCTGCCAGAACTTGAATTTTTGTCGCTGACGAGCAATAAAAAGGCCAACGAAGAAGCAATTCGTGAGCGCGGCGATCAGCTTGTCGCTGCACTTGCATCGCACGGAGTTGACACCGAATTGGTTGGCTACACGCGCGGACCGACTGTAACTCGATATGAGTTGTCGCTCGGAGACGGAGTAAAGGTTGCAAAAGTAACGACTCTTTCGCGCGATATTGCGTACACGATGGCTGCAACTGACGTTCGAATCTTGGCGCCGATACCGGGTCGTTCGGCGATCGGTATTGAAGTACCAAACGAACAACGCGAACTTGTTTCGATTGGCGACTTGTTGGTTTCACAAGAAGCCCGCACGGCGAGTCATCCGCTCGATGTTGCGGTTGGTAAAGATATTTCTGGCCGACCAGTCTTTTTGAACATTTCGACAACACCGCACTTGTTGATCGCCGGCGCAACCGGTGCAGGTAAGTCGAGCGTTATCAACTGCATCATCACTTCGGTGTTGATGCGTGCGACACCTGATCAAGTGAAGTTGATACTTGTTGACCCGAAGCAGGTTGAGATGGCGCAATATTCTCGTTTGCCCCACTTGTTGACGGCGCCAGTTACGAACCCGAAGAAAGCTGCGAACGCACTTGGTTGGGCAGTAAAAGAAATGGAACGTCGATACGACGTGCTTGTCGAAGCGGGCTTCAGAGATGTCGCTGGCTACAACGCGGCTTACGACCGTGGCGAAATGTCGCCGCAAGAAGGTCAAGAAACAGACAAACAGTTTTCGCGTATTCCCTACATTTTGATCGTCGTTGATGAGTTGAACGACTTGATGATGGTGGCGGCGCGAGACGTCGAAGACTGCATCACGCGCATAGCGCAAAAAGCGCGTGCGGTTGGCATCCACTTGGTTGTGGCAACTCAGCGTCCGAGCGTGAACGTAATCACGGGTGTTATCAAAGCGAATATTCCGGCCCGAATGGCGTTCGCTGTTTCAAGTTTGACCGATAGTCGAGTAATTCTTGATCAACCTGGTGCAGAAAAATTGGTCGGCATGGGCGACATGCTCATGTTGCCGGGCAATACTTCTGTTTCGCAGCGTCTGCAGTCGGCATGGGTTAGTGAAAACGAGGTGCGTAAAGTTGTCGGGCATTGGCGACGTCAGGCGCCAGAAGTTACTTATGTTTCGGGCATTGAAGGTGATGCCAATAAGTCTTCCGGTGGCGGAGAAGTGTTCGGCGGCAGCAGTGGCGATGAAGATGACGATGAATTGATGCGCCAAGCAATGGATCTAGTAGTGCGCACTCAACAAGGCAGCACCTCAATGTTGCAACGAAAACTTAAGGTCGGCTTTGCTCGTGCGGGTCGACTAATGGACATGCTTGAACAACGCGGTGTTGTTGCGCCAAGCGAAGGCTCGCGCCCTCGTGAAGTGTTGATGACCGTTGAAGAACTTGAAATCATTCAAAAGGCGAGTTAATTCACCGGTCTTTGAATCGTCGATTGACATCGAATAGATAGCATTAAAAGTTGTGACACAGCGCTTCTATCTCGAATCGCTGGGGTGTCCGAAAAATGATGTCGATTCGGACAAGATAATTGGCACGTTGTTGGCTGATGGTTTGGTGCAAACCGACGATGCCAGCCAAGCCGACTTGGTCGTCGTTAATACTTGCGCGTTCATTGAGGATGCGCGTCGCGAGTCAATCGACACGGTTCTCGAACTTTCGAATCAGAAAAAGTCTGGTGCCCGAGTTGTCGTAACTGGTTGCATGGCCGAGCGATATGGCTCTGAATTGGCCGAGTCGTTGCCAGAGGCCGATCACATTGCGGGTTTTGGTGTGCCGATCATGCTGACGAAAAAGTCAGTCTCCGTAACTAGTCAGAGCGTGCCAGCTTTTGATTTGCTGAATTTGCCACGGCCAAAGTCGCGAGCGCCATGGGCTTATGTGAAAATCGCCGAAGGCTGTGATCGCAACTGTGGGTTTTGTGCGATACCAAGTTTTCGTGGGCCGCAACGCAGTCGCGATGTCGCGTCGATCTTGGCCGAAGTTGAGCAACTTGAAGCCAAGGAAATTGTTTTGGTGGCTCAAGATTTGGCAAGTTACGGCAAAGACCGACCAACTGAACTTGGTGCTGGTTCGATTGTCGGTTTAGTGAGACAGGTTGCGAGCAAAGTTGCACGAACCAGATTGCTCTATCTATACCCAAGCGACTTGAGTGATGAATTGATCGACGCAATTTGTGACACGGGTGTGCCATATTTCGACTTGTCGTTGCAACACGTCTCAAAGGCCCACTTGCGAAGAATGCGACGATGGGGTGACGGCGAGCGATTCTTGAATCGAATTGCCGATATCCGCAAGCGTGAACCAGATGCGGCAATGCGCAGCAACTTCATTGTCGGCTATCCGGGGGAAACCGAAGAAGATCACGATCAGTTGTTGAATTTTGTCAACGAAGCGCAACTTGACTGGTGTGGTTTTTTTGCGTTCAGCCCAGAAGAAGGTACTCACGCCGTTTCTCTGCCCGATCGTGTGCCAGCAGGACTCATGAACGAGCGGTTGGCTGAGCTTCGTGAATTGCAAGATTCGATTACCGCGCGTCGTCGTGACGACTTGATCGGCGAGAAGATGACCGTTTTAGTTGATGAAATTGGCGTTGCGCGCAGCCATCGAGAGGCCCCAGAAATTGACGGCGTTGTACACGTCAGCGAAACTTTATCTGTGGCGACATTTGTAGAAGTAGAAATCGCAGATGCGCTTGGCCCCGACTTGGTTGCCGCCGGAGCAAATCACGACGCGAACAGTGATGCGAACGAGTTGGTTGACGATGCCCGTTAATCCGAACGCACTAGCAACTTGGGCAAATGCCGTTACGGTGTCGCGCATTTTGGTTTCGCCGTTGCTGTTTATCGTCGTGCCCGATGACAACGCAGGTTCGTGGTTGGCGGCATGGTTGTGGTTTGGTTTGTGTGTCAGCGATGTTCTGGATGGTTATTTGGCGCGTCGTCACGGCACAACCAAGAGCGGCGCATTTCTCGACCCGCTTGCAGACAAAGTTTTGGTGCTCGGTGCAATGTTTACGCTCGTTAGTCGCGACATGTTCGGCATTTGGCCAGTAGTGATCATCGCCGTGCGCGAAGTTGTCGTAAGTATTTATCGCGTAGTTGTTGGTGCGCGAGGTGTAACCGTGCCTGCAAGTCGTTTGGCAAAAATCAAAACTCTAAGCCAGCAAGTGTCGATTGGTTTTGCGTTGGCCCCATTTAGCGCTGTCGATATGACTTATGCATGGCTCACGACTCTTTGGCTCGCAGTTGGGTTGACAATCATTAGCGGATTGCAATACGCGGTGCGTGCGTTACGACCAGCATTTAATTTGCGTCGGGCAGCCAAGTAATGCGTTGCAGTGTTGTCGCAGTCGGCACTGAACTTTTGTTGGGGCAAATTGTCGACACGAATTCATCATGGCTCGGTGAGCAACTGGCGGCCGCCGGAATTGATTCATTATTTCAAGTAAAAGTTGGCGACAACTTGGCTCGCATTGTTGCCACGCTGCGTTCAACTTTAGAGCAAGCCGACGCGATAATAATTTGTGGTGGTCTGGGGCCAACCCATGACGATATAACTCGCGAAGCGATCGCCGAGATTATGGGCGTCGAACTTGAAATGAACGACGAGGTGGCGCTTGTGATCGAGCAGTTGTTTACTTCACGTGGTCGCCGAATGCCACAAAACAATTTGCGCCAAGCGATGGTGCCCAAGGGTGCAAAAATCATCGAACAACGACGGGGTACGGCACCAGGTTTGATTTGTCCTGTTGGTGAAAAGGTGATGTATGCCGTGCCTGGCGTGCCATTCGAGCTGTACGAAATGTTCGAGCGAGCGATTTTGCCTGATTTGCTGGCGAGAAGTGGTGAAGCTTCTGTTATCAAGAGTCGCGTTCTGCGAACTTGGGGCGATAGCGAAAGCGGTCTTAACGAACGACTAGTTGG
>BJFV01000008.1:0-3224 GCA_014190055.1 Actinomycetes bacterium | reverse complement strand
GGTCTTGCGATGCCGAATGGTGACGTGCGTTCAACAACTTTTAATTTGCCTTATGGGCGCGAACAGATGCGACAGTTTTCAGTGATTAGTGCATTAAATTTTTTGCGTCAATCGCTTTAATTTCAAGGCTTTTTGCTTGATGACGCGACGGTAGAATGAATGTGTTGTTGCACCCGAGCAATAACAAGAAAAGCAATTAGGTTTTTGTGGCAAACATTCTCATCGTTGGTGCTGGTGGGGTCGGTGGCGGTATGGCCTCGATTGCCGAGACTCGAAGTTTCTTCGATTCGTTCGTACTGGCTGACATAAATTCTGGTCGCGGTGACGAGATCATCGCCAAACTTGAACAGCCAGGTCGTTTTTCATCGGCGCAAGTTGACGCCCGAAGCAAGTCAGAAATTGTTGCGTTAGCCCAGCGTGTTAAAGCTGATGTGATCGTCAATGCGTGCGATCCGAGACTCAACGAGCCGATTTTTGAGGCGGCTTTTGAAGCGGGTTGCACATATTTAGATATGGCGATGAACTTAAGCAAGCCGCACCCGACGAATCCTTATGAAGAAGTGGGCGAGCCGCTCGGTAAAGATCAGATCTCTGCTGACGAACGCTGGAAAGAAAAGGGTTTGCTTGCTTTGGTTGGTATGGGCGTCGAGCCTGGCTTGAGCAATGTGTTTGCCCGTTATGCATCAGACCATCTCTTTGACACAATTGACGAAATTGGTGTGCGTGACGGTTCGAACTTGTCGATTGACGGCCTCGATTTTGCGCCGACATTTTCAATTTGGACGACCATCGAAGAAACTTTGAACCCACCAATCGTTTGGGAAAAGAATCGCGGTCTGTATACGACTGATTGTTTCAGTGAGCCAGAGATTTTTCACTTTCCAGCAGGTATCGGTGCATACGAGTGCGTAAACGTAGAGCACGAGGAAGTGCTCATGATTCCGCGTGAGATCGATTGCAATCGCGTGACATTTAAATACAGTCTCGGTGCTGAATTCATTGACTGGTTGAAGACTTTTGCCTATCTCGGTCTAGACAGCACCGAAAAAATTCGTGTTGGCGATGTCTCGGTATCGCCGCGAGATGTGTTGGCTGCAGTATTGCCAAACCCAGCCAAGTTGGGCCACTTAATGCATGGCCGCACATGTGCAGGTACATGGGTAAAAGGTATGTATGACGGCAAGCCTCGAGAGGTTTATCTGTATCACGTGGCTGATAATGAAACGACAATGCGTGATTGGGGCTCGCAGGCAGTTCTGTGGCAGACGGCGATGTGCCCGGTTGTCGCACTCGAATTGTTGGCAAACGGAAGTTGGAAGGGCACCGGCGTGCGCGGCCCGGAGGCGTTTGATGCTGTGCCGTTTTTAAATTTGCTTGGCGAGTACAACACTCACCACGGCATCATGGAGATGGGACCAGGATTGTGGCCAAGTCCGAGACCGACTGGGCAACCAGGTTGGGACCGACCCGTCAAACGCGCAGTAGTACCTGGCGCTTAATTTTCTTCTGGCGACAATTATTTGCCAGCGAGAATTTTGATGACTGGCGCAAAACTGTTTACGTCTTCTCCGCCAACGATGACATAAGAAAAACCCCAACGCTCACGACGGGCGAGAAGATCTTCTGCGATTTTTGCTGGTGGGCCCATTAATGCAAACGGCGAGTTGGCAACCATGTCGGGAGCGACTTTAAACATGTTTGCGGTGCCGTTGATTGCTTCTTCGGCGCTGTCACGAATGTTGACCAAAAAAGTTCGAATGTTTAATTCGATGTTTGACATGCGAGAACCCGCGGTTTGTTTTACTAGATCAACTTTTTCGGTTACGGCTTCAGCGCTCATCTCTGAGATCGTGTCGGCATTGACTACGCCGTCTTTGAGTGACGGATTAATACCGACGATGTCGGCAAGTTGAGCGGCGAGTTTCAATACTCGTGGTCCGCCGCCGCCAATCAAAATTGGCGGACATGGTCGTTGCACTGGCATTGGTGTCGCGGTGTAGTCGGTGATGGTGTAGTGCTTGCCCGAAAACGAAAACTTCTCGCCGGTCATTGCGCGCTTGATTATTTCTAATCCTTCAAGAAATCTGTCGATGCGCACACCAGGCTTGTCATATTGCATGCCTGATTGAACATAATCAGTCGCCATCCAGCCCGCGCCGATGCCGATCTCAAGGCGGCCATCTGAGAGCAAGTCAAGAGTGGCGAGTTCTTTTGCCAAAACAACTGGATGCTTGTAGTCGTTGTCCCAAACGAGTGCACCGATGCGCAGGTTTTTGGTTGCGTTGGCCGCAGCCATTAGTGCTGGCACTGGTGCAAGTTGATCGGTGAAGTGATCGGGCATCGTCAGCGAGTTGAAGCCGTGAGACTCGGCAGTTTTGGCGAGTTCAGTCCACTCTTTTTGTGACGATGCTTTGCTGGCTTGAATACCAAATCGAAATGGACGGATATCTGCGTGTTTAGAAGCCATATATAAACAGTATCGGTTGCACTAGTCACGCTCATTACGCAGAGCCCGCGTGTATTGATACTTGTAGAATTAATAACAAGGTGAGCAAACTTCTTCGCGAAATCGCGGCCAAATTGCAGGCCCGTCGGCAAACTTTGGCCCGAATTTTGGTGATAAGTATCGCTGGAGCTTTGTTTATTGCAGGCACGATTACGGCGATGGCACCTCGGGTGTGGGGTCTGCTGAATGCGCACACGCAGGTGCCACCAAGTTTGACTAATTTTTCGGGGCTTGCCCAGCGCAGCACCGTGTTTGATTCGACCGGAAAGCAAATCGGCTCTTACCAACTTGAGAACAGCCAGTTGATGAGCATTGACACGGTGCCAGCCGATGTTGTGGCAGCAATCTTGGCGCTTGAAGACAGCGAATTTGAAAACCATAAAGGTGTCAATTTGCGGGCGTTTACTCGGGCTGTGTTGTCGAATTCGCGCGGTGGTACAAAACAGGGCGCGAGCACGATCACGATGCAAGTCGTCAAGAACGAGTTTTTGGCAGGGCTCGAACGCGATGGGCGATACAAAGTTTTGCAGGCACGTTATGCAACGATGCTCGAAAAAGAAGTGCCGAAAAAGTTGATACTTGAGCGCTATCTCAACACGATTTATCTCGGCAACAACACGTACGGCTTGCAAGCTGCCGCTGAAGTTTATTTCGGCAAAGATGTTCGCGAATTGACGATGCTCGATGGTGCGTTTTTGGCTGGGCTGATTCAAGCACC
>BJFV01000007.1:16212-18342 GCA_014190055.1 Actinomycetes bacterium | reverse complement strand
CTAATTAGTGAATTGTGGTCACGGTTTAGCAATGTTGCCACCACAAATAATTTCGCCTGGAGCAAATCTGCACTCACTGCTGAACAAATTCGCACAGTCACACCAAAAAACCGCATGATCGGTCTGCCCTATCGCAAAGTGATGAATTCAAACAACCAAGTCGATATGGCGGCAGCACTAATTATCTGCTCGGTTGCCAAAGCGACACAACTTGGCATTCCTCGAGAAAAATGGGTCTTTCCACTTGCAGGCACCGACTGTCACGAGCACTACTACATTTCAAATCGATTTTCTTTCGCCGAAACACCGGCGATCAAACTCGGTGGCGAGATGGTCTGTGAACTCGCAGAAAAATCTCTTAACGAAATTTCGCTAATCGATTTATATTCATGTTTCCCCTCGGCAGTGCAACTCGGTGCCAAGTCACTCAACCTCTCGCTTGATCAGCAACTCACGCTCACCGGTGGTTTGTCATTTGCTGGCGGACCATGGAACAACTACGTAATGCACGCGATTGCCACCATGATGATCAAACTTCGTCAAGCCGACAATTCGTCAACAAACGGCTTCATCTGGGCAAACGGTGGCTACGCCACCAAACATTCTTTTGGCATCTACTCAACTACGCCACCTAAAAATGGTTATAAACATGGTTCGCCACAAGCGACAATCGACAAACTCGACAAACGCGAACTCGCGACACCCGAGCAGGCCGCGTCTTCGAGCGCAGGCAAAGCAACAATCGAGGCATTCACCGTCATGCACGATCGCAACGGTCAACCCGAAACTGCAATTGCGGCAACGCTGCTAAACGATTCGCGCCGAGCTTGGGCGACTTCAACTGACCCGCATGTTGCAAAAGCATTTTGCGCCGGCGAATGGGTCGGCCAACAAGTAGCCCTCGACTCAACCGGCACTCTTTTACTTTAAATTTTGGCGATTGCGATGCGGTCGCGGCCAGCAAAATCTTGGCGAATTTCAATCTGCTTAAATTTGTTCTGAGCAAGTAATTCACGCACCGAATCGCCTTGTTGGTGACCGATTTCAAGAACTAGCCAGCCGTCAGTCGCAAGCCATTCGCCTGCCTGCGCAATAATTTCGCGATACGCATCAAGACCATCTGAGCCAGCGAACAATGCCAAATGCGGCTCATAGTTGCGCACACTCGCCTCGACACTCGGGTCATACACACCGATGTAAGGCGGGTTGCTGACAATCAAATCAAAACTATTTTTGAGTTCGCTTGGCAACGCCGCAAACCAACTGCCCTGCACAATTCGCACGTCACTATTAATCAAACCTGACCCCGCCAGGTTCGCACGAGCAACCTCGATTGCGTCAGCTGACAAATCTGTCATCCAAACTTCTGTGCTCCCGCGCGGCAGTTCGCTCGCCAATGACAATCCAATCACGCCACTGCCCGTACCTAAGTCAGCGACACGCAACTTGGGTTTCGATTTACGCAACATCTCATTTGCCAAATCAATCGCCGCCTGCACAACAACTTCAGTTTCTGGTCGCGGAATCAGCACCCGATTATCAACCATCACATCTAAGTGACGAAACGCCCAACTCTTCATGACATATTGCAGGGGCTCGCCAGCCAAACGCTGCGCAATCATCGCCCGCAACGCAACACCACACCGCTCGCTTACAACTTCATCTCGAGCCGCATCAAAATCGCCACGCTGTAGCCCGCTTGCGTGCTCACAGAGCCACCGCGCTTCTTGTTCACTTCCTAACTCTGCAGCACAAACTCTTAGCAACTCGCCCCAAGTTATTGAGTCATCGCTATTCACGACGAAATTACTTTTCGCCAGAGCTTGCTAACTGCTCAGTCTGATACTCAAGTGTGAGAGCATCTACAACAGGATCTAAATTGCCAGCCAACACATCTTGCAATTGATGCAAAGTGAACCCAATGCGATGGTCGGTCACGCGGCTGTCCTTGAAGTTGTAGGTACGAATTTTCTCGCCACGACCGCCGCCGCCAACCTGAGCTTTTCGCTCAGCAGAGGCACGGGCCTGCAGTTCTTCTTCTTGACGCTTTAGCAACCGCGCCCGCAAAACCTGCATCGCCCGCAGACGATTTTGCAATTGACTGCGCTCGTCCTGCATTGCAACAACAAC
>BJFV01000007.1:0-15578 GCA_014190055.1 Actinomycetes bacterium | reverse complement strand
TATTTTCGCGAAACTTCGCGAAGTTTGTTCTGATCTTCAAGCACTTCTGGTGTAGCCATGCTCGCCTCAAGATCCAAAAAATCTCGTTCGATACCGTCTAGACGTTCAAGCACGATGATCAGACTATGGCTTAAAACTTGAACTAATAACGTCAACTCCTACAAAACGCGCAGGTCGTCGCAACATCTGCGCAATTTGTTCGACTGCAGGCACAATGTCGCGCGTCGGCATCGCAAACACCAAGTCAGCCGATGCGTTTATCTGACCCCTCGCGTCAGCCCCAAACGAAACAACATCTGGGTCAACTCCAACATTGAAAATTACAACCATCTTTTCACCGGTCAACGACACACCAACCGCACAACACGGCACAACATCTTTCAAATTCGTGCGTGCAATCGGCGGCTGCGCAGGCTGCAAACTCTTGGCACCAACAAGTTGTGGTGACAGACAAACATAATGACGCAACATTCGCTCGCGCGCCAACTGATTTAACGGATGAACCTGCGCCCCAACCGCACGACGCGCCGCAACCTCAGCAATCACTTTGCGCAAACTTTCAATCGTCGCGGTTCGACCGTGCAACAGTTTAAAAGTCTCGCGATCATGTGCGCCGACGCCGATTTCTAGTTCGCTCTCACTCGACCCATCTTTTTCGCCAGCGCTCGTCGCTCGCACAACACGACACACTTCAAGCCCGCACACCTCACCAGAAATCACGCCGTGCTCGCGCACAACCTCGGCGCCAGCCGACTTAATGAACTCAGCAAACATTTCATCGGCGACACTTACTTCAATCATCTCAGCACTCTTTGGTGCGGCAGCACGTGCAACTCCTGCTGCGTCAACTTCAAACACGTCAATCGCAAAATCAAAATGCGTTGCGATTCGCGCCAATTCACCAGCGCGTTCGCTTGACAAAAGTTTCAATGATGTGGCGTTTTTGCGCAAAGCCCACATCAATGCCGGCCCAAGACTTCGCTCGTATCTGCCAGTTACTAAAACCCAGGCAACATCGTCGATAACCAGACCAACTGCCTGCCCAAACTCGCTGACTTCAACGTCTGAACGGCCACCAATCGCACCCCCAGCACCAGAACCACCGCGCTGGGCATCAACAATCGCCCGCAACCGCAGGTGCGCCATACGCGACGCGTGAGATGAAGAATCAGCTCTACTCGTCATGAAGCGACGAAATTTACGACGTTGGCTGTTTTGCGATTTCGGCCAAGAACTCGTCGTTGTTCTTGAAAGTCTTCAAGCGATCAATCAACAACTCAAGACCAGGCGCTGCGTTGCCATCGGCTGCAAGCCCGCTCAACACGCGTCGCAACTTCCAAACCATTTGCAACTGTTGACGGTTGAACAACAACTCTTCGTGTCGAGTGCTCGACGCATCAACATCGATCGCCGGATAAATACGACGCTCTGCAAGTTTGCGATCAAGACGCAACTCCATGTTGCCTGTGCCCTTGAATTCTTCGAAAATCGCATCGTCCATTCGGCTGTTAGTTTCGACAAGCGCAGTCGCCAAAATCGTCAAACTGCCACCCTCTTCGATGTTTCGAGCCGCACCAAAAAACTTCTTCGGCGGATACAAAGCACCAGCGTCAATACCACCCGACATCACACGTCCGGTTGTTGGCGCCGCAAGGTTGTAGGCACGCGACAAACGAGTGATTCCGTCAAGAATCACAACGACATCTTCGCCCATCTCAACCATTCGCTTAGCTTTTTCAATCACCAATTCGGCGACATGAGTGTGCTCTTCAGACGGACGATCAAAAGTCGATGAAACAACTTCGCCCTTCACGGTGCGACGCATGTCGGTAACTTCTTCTGGTCGTTCGTCAATCAACAACACGATCAACTTCACTTCTGGATGATTCTTTTCGATCGAAGTCGCAATCGTCTTCATGACGCTCGTCTTACCGGCCTTTGGCGGCGACACGATGATGCCACGCTGACCTTTGCCGATCGGCGAAATCAAGTCAATGATTCGCGCTGTCATATTGGTCGGGTCACTCGCCGTCGAAAGTTCTAACTTTTCGTCAGGAAACAACGGTGTTAGATCTTCAAACTTCGGTCGCGCCTTCATCTTCTCGGCGTCGACACCATTGATCGTGCGAATGTCGATCATGCCCGGGTTCTTCTCATTGCGACCTGCAGGTCGGCACATACCAGTTACATGGTCGCCTTTGCGCAAATTGAATTGCCTTGTCAATCGAACTGAAACATATGCATCGCCTGATGAAGCCAAGTAGCCATTCACGCGCAAGAAGCCATAGCCCTCGTCGCGCAAATCTAAATAGCCAGCAACTTCTACAGGGTCGTTGCTGATTGGCTCGTGCTGTTCTTGCGAGTCATTCAACTCGTAGCGATCTTCACCTTGTGGGCCGTCATCGCGCGAGTTGCGAAAACCACCAGGTCCACGACGACGACGGCGATTGCGATTGCGGTTGCCGCCATCTTGATCGTTGAAATTTCGCTGAAAGCCACGATCATTTCGGTCGTTGCGATCGTTACGCGGACCGCGATCATTTCGGTCATTGCGATCATTGCGCGGACCGCGATCGTTACGATCATTGCGATCGCCACCGCCACGCGAATCACCGCGGTCGCCAAAATCACTTTGTCGGCGTGCATCAGGCGCAATCGGGGTGCCTTCATGCTCTGCGAGTTCGATCTCCCACTCAGCAAGTGGTTGTCCGTCGGCGCCAAGCACTGGCCCATCAGACTTCGACGAACTCGCACTCTTTGACGAAGTTGCCGCAGCAGGCGCAGCCACAACTGGCGACGGCGCCGTCTGCTCGAGAATCATCTCAATAATTTCTTCCTTTTTCGCACGCGCAGCCGACTTCACGCCGAGCGCCTTTGCGATCGCTACAAGCTGTTCGCGATCTTTTGCCTCAAGTGCCGATTGTTCAAGGGCTTCACTAGCCACAATGCCTTCTTTCAGGGGAACAGAATTTTTTGTTTCCCAACTTGCCGCTAAAACTCAATATGCAGGGGCACAGATCAGATTGCGTTGAAATGCGTCTGCCACGAATTGGCGGAGACTCGCTCGGGAACCCGAGCAACACAACTCTAGCCGACTATCAACTCAATGGCAACAGCGGCCTTACTTGCGACAACTAGCAACAAACGCCTGCACTGCCCCCAAATCATTAGGCAGAGAAACGCTGCGTTCGGGTCGCGACATTAAATCGGCGAGATGCTCTGGCAACTTTGGTGTCTGACCTGTCGCACGATGCACCGCATCCGGAAACTTCGCAGGGTGCGCAGTTGCCAAAGTAATCATCGGCATGTTTTTTGGATAATCAACGCCCGCGCTCTGACGCGCCGCAGACAAGCCAACCGCCGTATGTGGATCGATCAACATCGCCGACTGCTTATAGACATCTTGCATCGTGGCCAAAGTTTGCTCGTCATTGCAACGTCGGCCAACAAACACACCCTCAAACCATTTTTGATAAACACTTGCGGCTACTTCGAGTTTGCCCGATGCACGAAAATCAGTAAGTTGCTTTGCAGTCGCAGCCCCGTCCCGATTATTTGTCTCAAACAACAAACGCTCGAAGTTCGACGACACTTGAATGTCCATACTTGGGCTCAACGTCGGCACAACTTCGTTGGCAGACATCTGTTTTGACTCAAAAAAGCGTGTCAAAATATCGTTCGTATTCGAGGCAACAACAAAGCCTTCAATTTGCGCACCCATCTGCTTAGCAATCCAACCAGCCAAGACATTGCCGAAGTTTCCAGTTGGCACACTAAACACAGCCGATCGACCAAGTTTTTCGATTGCCGTCACGTAATAAACAACTTGTGCCATCACTCGAACCCAGTTGATTGAGTTAACAGCCGACAGTTGGTTGGCATCACGAAACTTTTGGTCATTAAACATTGCCTTGACCAAGTCTTGGCAATCATCAAATGTGCCATCAACAGCGACAGCATGCACATTCGGCGCAGTCAAAGTCGTCATCTGTCGACGCTGCACATCGCTCACCCGATTATTCGGATACAGCATCACAATGTCGACATTGCGACACGAGGCAACCCCATCAAACGCAGCGCCACCAGTGTCACCGCTTGTTGCTCCGACAATCATCACGCGTTGACCACGTTGCATCAAAACATGGTCAAACAACTTGCCAACTAACTGCAGCGCCACATCTTTAAACGCAAGCGTTGGCCCATGAAACAACTCAAGCAAATATTCGTTTGGCCCAATCTCTACAAGTGGCGCCACCTCAGGGTGTCGAAATGTTGAATAGGCATCCACACAAAGTTGTTCGAAAATTTGTTGA
This sequence comes from Actinomycetes bacterium, assembly GCA_014190055.1. Taxonomy (GTDB): domain Bacteria; phylum Actinomycetota; class Acidimicrobiia; order Acidimicrobiales; family Ilumatobacteraceae; genus BACL27. The sequence continues at coordinate 11,265 of BJFV01000007.1, read as the reverse complement.
TCGATTTCAGCGCCCACAAAAGGCGACATGATGCTTGCTGCCTTCTGCGCATAACTCGCCGACGCACTATTTTTTGCTGACGCAGCCGAGGCACCAACTGCCGACTCGCCCAACTTCGGCCAGGTCTCTGGCACATACAAACCACCATCACGCGCCAAACCAGCGAGCAACACATCACAAAAACCGATCTTCGGTGCTTGACCTCGCGTCGAAATATATTGCATCGTTACGAGTTGGCAACTACGCGAAGCAAGGCGCCGACATGCTTCACGAAATCTTGCGACTTGAACTCGCTCAAACAACTTTGAACTGCCGCTTCATTTGCGTCGTGAGTCAAAAACACCAGTCGCGCATCTTCGCCAATGCCATCTTGTTCGGCCGCACGAATACTTACGCCATTGCGAGCAAACACGCCGGTTACGGCATGCAATACGCCGGGTTTATCGGCAACTTCAAGACCGATCATGTACTCGCAGTTCACCGCACTCATCTCTTTCAACTTCGACTTTTCAAATGTGCCGAGCAAAGCATGTGTTCCTTTGCGCAAATTGATTGCCGCGTCGATCACGTCGCCTAAAACTGCCGATGCAGTTGGTTCACCACCGGCGCCTCGTCCATAAAACATCAACGAACCAGACGACTCACCATCAACCAAAACAGCATTAAAACTTTCACGCACTGCAGCAAGCGGATTATTCAATGGCACAAGCGCCGGGTGCACGCGAACCGAGACCATCGAGGTTGCGGCATCTAGTTCTGCAACACCGAGCAACTTAACGGCATACCCAAATTTGCGCGCAATTGTTATGTCAGCGGCTGTCAGTTTGCTGATGCCCTCAACATAAACATCTTCAGCCCGCACAGTTGTGCCAAAAGCGATGCTGGCGATAATTGCAATCTTGGCAGCAGCATCATGACCTTCAACATCAGCTGTCGGGTCGGCTTCGGCAAAACCAAGTTGTTGCGCTTCAGCCAATGCGACCGAATAATCGGCACCAACCTCGCTCATCTTGGTCAAAATAAAGTTCGTCGTGCCGTTGACAATGCCCATCACACGCGAGATCGGTTCGCCCCGCAAACTTTCACGCAAAGGTCGAATCAACGGAATGCCACCGCAAACTGCGGCTTCAAACAACAAGTCGGTCGAGGCAGCATCGGCTGTTTTAAAAAGCTCGACACCATGCTTAGCCAGCAACGCTTTGTTAGCAGTTACTACTGGCTTGTGCTTGCCCAGAGATTCAGAAATAAGTTGAAACGCCGGCTCAATGCCGCCCATTAATTCGACTACTAGATCTACATCGGCAGACTGCACAAGTTCGTGTGCGTCAGTAACTAGCACTGCACCCGCGGGCAGCGTGTGTTTTTTTGTCTTGTCGCGCACGCAGACTTTTGTTACTTCAAGGCGCACGCCGCTTCGAGCCAAAATTTGATCAGACTGGCGAGCTACAAGCTTGACAAACGCCGAACCGACTACACCGTGCCCAAGCACCCCAAGGCGAACTACTTCTGATTTGGTCTGCGAAACCATATTTATACGCTATCTGCGACGTCGAGACTAACGAGATCTGAGTATGTCTCACGACGAACAACAACTCGAGCAACACCGTCGCGCACGAACACAACTGGTGGACGAGTGACTTTGTTGTAGTTAGATCCCATGCTGTGTCCATACGCGCCAGTCACTGGTGTTGCCAAAACATCGCCAACTGCATAACCACTCGGCAATGTCGCATCATTAATCAACACATCGCCACTCTCACAATGTTTGCCAACAACCCGCGCACGTTCGGTGCGATCTGCATCTGCACGCGCTGGCAAAAATGCCTCATAACCAGAGTCATACAAAACAGGTCGAGGGTTGTCGCTCATGCCACCATCAACTGCCACATATGTACGAATGCCCGGCAATTGCTTTATTGAACCAATTCGATAAAGAGTCACGGCTGCGCTCGCAACGATTGCCCGACCTGGCTCAACAAAAACTTTCGTTGTCTTGTTTAACTTTGCCGTTGCTGCCGCCAACGACTCTGCCCATTGCGTAATTGTTGGCGCATGTTCTGCTTCGATATACGCAACACCGAGACCACCACCCAAAGTCAATTCGTCAACGCCGAGTTGGTTGGCAAAATCAACCATGATCTGTGCCGCTTGCGTGAAATTTTCTGCAGCAAAAACGTTTGACCCAATATGACAGTGAATGCCCACAAATTCGACACTCGCCGACGAGCGCACACGATCAACGGCCCGTTGCGCATCACCGTTGCGTAAGTTAAACCCAAACTTCGAGTCATCTTGGCCGGTCGAAACAAATTCGTGTGTGTGCACGGCAACACCAGGCGTAATTCGCAGTTGAACTCTTGCTCGCTTCGCACCGCTTGCATGCAAAGCATCAAGTCGATCAAGTTCGTCAAAATTATCGACAACGATGTGCTGAACGTCGGCGTCAAGAGCCATCTTCAATTCTTCAATCGACTTGTTGTTGCCGTGCAATACGCACGCCGAACCAGGCACGCCAGCATTCAAGGCGACAAACAGTTCTCCCCCAGTTGCAACATCAAGCAATAGGCCCTCTTCGTACGCCAAACGAGCCATCGCCCCACACAAAAATGCTTTCGTCGCATACACAACTCGCTGCTTGCCAAATGCGCGAACGGCCTCTTGGCATCGCGCTCGCAAATGTGCCTCGTCATAAACAAAAGTTGGGGTGCCAAATTTTTCTGCAAGTGAGATCAGATCACAGCCACCAATTTCAAGATGCCCGAGAGCGTTGGTCCTTGCCGAATCAGGCAACAAGTGCTTGGCGATGCGACTCACATCTGCTCCGGTGCTTCAATACCCAACACGCCAAGACCAGTCTGCATTACTCGCGCCGTCAAGTCACAAAGCATCAAACGACTTGTGCGCTCTACATCAGTTTCTGCTTTCAGCACAGGACACTGCTCGTAAAACGATGAGAAACTCGTCGCCAATTCATAAAGATAAGTGCACAAGCGATGCGGGCTGTATTTGTCAATCGTGTCCCAAAGCGCCGAATCAAATTGCAACACGCGCATCGCCAACTCGCGTTCAGCAGCATGGCTTATCACTGGCGCAAAACTTCGCACGCTCGCGCGCTCGATGTTGGCACGACGAAAAATACTGCAGATTCGTGCGTGCGCATATTGCAAGTACGGCGCCGTGTTGCCGTCAAACGACAACATCCGATCCCAATCAAATGTGTAGTCCTTAATTCGGTCAGTCGACAGGTCGGCGTATTTCACTGCACCAATGCCAACCGTTCGAGCAATTGTCGCTTTCGCCGCATCCGATAATTCTGGATTCTTCTCAGCAACTGCTGCCGCTGCACGCTCAACTGACTCGGTCAACAATGCGTCAAGTTTCACCGTTTCGCCACTTCGCGTCTTCAACATTTTTTTATCGGCACCTAAAACATTGCCAAACGAAACATGCACCATCTCTCGCGACGAATTCAACCAGCCTGCCTGCTTCGATACTGCTGCGACCATTTGCAAATGTTGTGCTTGTGGTGCACCAACGACATACAACAACAAATCTGCGTCCAGTCTCTCAACGCGATCAATCACGCACGCAAGATCGCTCGTCGCATAGTTGTATCCACCGTCAGTTTTACGGATAATCAGCGGCAACGGTTGATTCTCGCGATTAACGAAACCTTCGGCAAACACAACCTCAGCCCCATCGCTAGTCGTCAACATTTTCAATTTGCCGAGCCGTTCGACAACTTGGGGCAACAAGTTGTTGTAGGCGCTTTCACCCATGATGTCTGTGTCTTCAAGCAACACACCGAGCGTGCGATAAATCATCTGAAAATATCTTGTGCTCTCAGCAACGAGAAGTTTCCAAAGCCGCAACGTCTCTGCATCGCCACCCTGCAACAACACAACTCGCGCCCTCGCCCGTGCTTGAAACTGTTCTGATTCGTCAAACTTCTTTCGCGCACTGCGATAAAACGAATCAAGGTCACCAACAGAAAGTTCATTAGCCGCATGTGTCTCGCCCAAATCGACCAAATGCTCAATCAACATGCCAAACGGTGTTCCCCAATCGCCGACATGGTTTTCGCGCACAACCGTGTTGCCGACAAACATCAACATTCGCACGAGCGCATCGCCGATCACCGTCGATCGCAAATGTCCAACATGCATCTCTTTGGCCACATTCGGCGCCGAATAATCAATCACGATTTTGCGTGGCTTAGTCGCATTGCGCACACCGAGTTTTTCACTCGCGCTCGACGACATCAGTTCGCGCGACAAAAATTCGTTCTGAAAAGTTAAGTTGATGAACCCCGGCCCAGCCACTTGGGCGTCACTACAAATATCTTTGAGGTCAGCAACTTCAAGCACCTTTGCTGCAACATCGCGCGGTGTCAAACCCATCGCTTTAGCTAGGGCGATCGAACCGTTTACCTGCGCATCGGCTCGATCGCTCGATCGCACAGCCGTGTCAATGCCATCGGCCTTTGACCCTGCAACCTTGGCAAATGCGGCAGCAATGCGCTGCTCAACATAAACGATCGGATCTGCCACCCTTTCATTGTTGCCGAGATTGCCCAACAAAACGCGCCGTATTTAGTTATTGAGCCTTTCGGGCAATTAAGACGAGGTTTTTGCCTATCAAACGACCTCGGGTTAGGCGATAGATCGCAAGCGACGCAGGAAGAATGACGTTGTTGTAAAACCCAGTTGATGTATTTGTGATCTCGCTTCGCCGAAGCAATTTGTAGACGATAAAAAACGGAATTATTCCAACAGTTTCAAAGTAATTCAAGGAAACAATTTCCATTCCAGCTTCCCGAGACAAGTATTTGAATCGTGATTTCGTATATCGACGAACATGACCCGAATGAGCATCGATAGGAGAAAATAAAGCCGGCAGCGCTGGTACAAAAATGAGCAATTTACCACCATCATTCAAGACACTCTTTGCTAGCTCAAATTCGCGCAGATCATCTGAGATATGTTCAAGAACACTGACATAAATCACAGTGTCAAACTTCTTACTTTCTTTGCTCAATTTGTCAAATGCAAAAATTGAGTCACTCTCAATAACAGTTATGGCTGTGCTTCCAGTAAATCGCTCTCGAACTTTCTTTGCAAGAATTGGTTCAGGCTCAACAGCCGTAACGTGACAGCCACTTTGAACTAACCATTCAGCAATTGCACCAGTTCCAGCTCCAATCTCAAGCACGTCTTTGCCAATATGACCATCAAATAGGTGCATTATCACCGGAAGACCATGCTCTTCGTTATAAAAGTATTTATCTTCGCTTGTGAGACTTCCGAGCGTCGTGTCCTCAGTATTAGGCGTCTTCATAATGTTCAAAACTAGTTCGTCCAATGGGCTTTCACTTAGCGTTCTGGGCAGGCTCGGACAGCTGGGCCAGGTGCTGTGACTGGCAAATTAATGCGACCCAACTCAACATCAACGCGACGACTAAACAACGACTCTAAAAAAGACGACTTCACGCGTGGATACAAAGCAACACCGCGATACGACACAGGGCAAGACTGGTCGTCTTTCAGTGCAATAAACGTCTTGACCACATTGTCGTCGCCGATAAGCGCTTTATTCACAATTCCACTCCACTCGCCAACGCGGTATGTGCGCTCTCGAGCGTTCAACTTATTCTTGAACTCGCTCACCAAAACCGTTCGCCCGTCAAGATCTTGAACATCTTGCTTGACCTGTTCAATGATCGCCTCTTGTTTCAATGAATCAACGTAATACTCGGCACTTATCAAAGCCGTCGCCGCCGTCAAAACAACGACCAACAAATTTGCATTTTTCTGTCGCAATCCTGCTGGTACGAAATCAATCAGGGCAACTGCCAACAACGCCAAACCGAGCGGCCATAGCAATTGCAATCGCGAATCCCACTCAAGTGGGCCGACAAAGTGATTATTCAACAAATACAAAACAACAAAAATATTCGGGATAATCAATCCGCTGTGTCGACTCTTCTTCTTAATGGCAAATAGCACCAACAGGCCAATCACAATGCCGCCAACGAGTTTTAACACCGACATCGAAAGTGTGAAAAATTCACCAGCCTGAATCCGAGCCCCTGCATGCAATTGAAAAACATCCGGCAATCCACGCGCAGGGTCATAGCCAACAATCCAGTAAGGCACCGTGCCAAGCCAGACCAGTGCGATTGACGAATAGATCAAGATGTGACTGCGCATTGGTTGTGCATTCGCCTTACGACGCCTCAAATTCACAAATACAAATATTGCGAACGCCAACCCCAAAGAGAACGAATACAAAATGCCGTAACTGCTTGCTCCATATTTTTCAACATCGCCCTGACTCGTTCTAAAGAACAAAGCAAAAACGATTACCAACAGACAAATGTCGGCGTTTCGAACCAGCCACTTGGCAATCTGTCGCCGTCCACGTGGTAAATCCATCAAATAGAGATTTATCAAAGGAAGAATCATGAAAGTCAAAAAAGATGGCGTTCCAATCGCAATCAAAAAAGACAACAGCGCGAAAATACGCCACACAGGTTTGCGCAGTAAAACCAAATACCAACCTAAAAAGAAGAAGAAATATGCAAACGAATACTCAAAAGTCTGAATGCTAAAACGTGCATGATTCACCGGAAGCAACAAAAACACAAGCGCAAAAAGCCTGCACTGCATAACAGAAAACATTTTTGAACGCAAAATTATTTTGTACGCAAACACGCCAGCACCAAACATCAACGTAAAAATTGCCAACCGAAACGCCCAGATACCAAAATTCAACAAGAACGAGTTAATAACAGGATTTAAAAAGTGCTTCTCGTCGTAGTACCCGAGATCAAAGGCCTCATCGGCAGTCTTGCCAAAAAAACTTGCCCAGTCATCCCAGAAATAAGCGTTGGCAAACAAGAAACTCCAGCCCCAAGCGACCGTATATGCAGCCGCGGCCGACAACCAGAATGTTCGCTCTGACTTCATCTGCATGCCGAGCCTAGTTAAATACTGACTGGTCTATTTAGCGTTCTGGGCAGGCGCGAATGGCGTCGACTATCGCACTAAACGCCGCGTCAGCATCAATGGTCTCAAGCACCTTCGTGTTGGCCTTGGCACGCGAAATCACATGTCGATAGTCGATCACCGTCATGCCCCGTGTAATCGCCCCATCAATTTCAACAGCAACATGCCTTTCGCTCGACTCAAAAAACTGCGGATGAGTCAACGCCAACACGGCACAAACATCGTGCAAAGGTGCACCTTCGAAGTCGTCGTGAAGCGACTTATACATCTTGCTAAAAAATTCGAGCAACCCCGCCAACTTCGGGCCAACAACACTGTGAGCATTTCTCACCATCTCAATTCGCGCGGGCGTCGCCATTATCTGGTGCGTCAAGTGCAAGCCGCTCATCACGATCTTCGCACCCGAATCAAAAACTGCCGACGCCGCCTCTGGGTCGCACCAAATATTAAATTCGGCCATCGCCGTACGATTGCCAAACCTGCCGCCACCCATCAGCGAAATTCCAGAAATATTTTCGACCAAATCTGGCGCCACTCGCAACGCCAACGCAATGTTCGTCAACGGCCCAGTCGGCACCAGCCACACACCAGGGTTCGCCCGCACTTTTTCAATGATGAAATGCACCGCATCAGTGCCATCAGCCGGTCGTGATGGCGCCGAAAAATCTGCACCGTCCATTCCACTGTCGCCGTGAATATACGCAGCATGAATCGGCTCAGCCACCAACGGTCGACTCGCACCAGAATGCAACTGCATTTTCGACGCCCCACAAAGATCAAGGATGACTCGGGCATTCTTAGTTGTTAACTCGAGCGGTGCGTTTCCCGCCACAGTTGTCACACCCAAAACTTCTGCGAACTTTGACGCAACAATTATTGCGAATGCATCGTCATGCCCCGGATCACAATCCAACAGAACTTTCACTTTGCCAGCCACTAAACGCTCGCCATCAGTTCGTTAGTCGACGAAGACTAAACAATTGGGTGGTGACATGCCACGAATTGGCCAGGCGTCACTTCACGCAATTGCGGTTCTTGCTCTGCACAAAGTGCCGACGCTGCGGCGCAACGAGTTCTAAATCGACAACCCGATGGAGGGTTCATTGGTGATGGCGGCTCGCCCTGCAGCAATTCTGTTTTTCTCTGTCGCGTTGGGTCAGCGATCGGCACCGAATTAAGCAATGCTTTTGTGTAATGGTGCGCTGGCTTCGAATACAGAGTGTCTGGCGTGGCTACTTCGCAAATCTTGCCGAGATACATCACCATCACGCGATTGCTCACTGCCTTGACCACAGCCAAGTCATGCGAAATGAAAATCATCGTTAAACCGAAACGATCTTTCATGTCTTGCAGCAAGTTCAGAATTTGCGCTTGAATACTCACGTCGAGAGCGCTTACGGGCTCGTCACAAATCAACATTCTTGGGTCAAGCGCGAGTGCCCGCGCGATGCTGATGCGCTGACATTGACCACCTGAAAACTCATATGAGCGACGGTTGAGAACCAGTTCAGGTTCAAGACCAACATTGTTCAGCAGATTGTTAATCCGCTCGTCGCGTTCTGCTCGCGTGCCACGATCCCAAATTTCAAGCGGTTCATCGATCAACTGATGAACCGTCATTCGCGGGTCGAGAGATGAAATCGGGTCTTGAAAGATCATCTGCATCGAGGTTCGCGCTGAGCGCAAATTCTCTTTTGGCAAAAGTGTCAGGTCAGTTTTGTCAAAAACAACTTCACCTGAATTTGGCGGTGGAAGTTGCAGAACTGCGCGAGCCAATGTTGTCTTGCCGCAACCAGACTCGCCCACGATCGCCAAAGTTTCACCTTTGATTACGTCAAAACTTAAACCAGATACTGCCTTAACAATCTTGTCTTTGGCGACACGAAACTCGACCGTCAAATCGCGCACTGTCAACACCGCGTCAACGGTGTTACGCATGTGTGCTGTACCTGAGCCGGCCATTACTTTGCCTCCCCGATCGGAAACCAGCATCGATAAAGATGACCATCAGGGTCTTTCTTCAACTCTGGGTGCTCTTTATGGCACTTTTCTTGTGCGTATTTACAACGTGGCGCAAAACTGCAACCCGCGCCTCTGTCAGTTGGGTCTGGCAATCGGCCAGCAATCATCGACAATCGGGTTCCCGACTTGTGGTCAATTTTTGGAATTGAATCGAGCAGAGCCTCGGTATATGGCATTCGCATATCTGCAAAAAGTTTCTTTGTTGGCGCATACTCGACTACTTCGCCGGCATACATAACTGCCACATAATCGGTGTTGCCTGCGACCACGCCCAAGTCGTGCGTCACAAGAACCATTGACATCTTCAAGTCTTCACGTAGTTCACGTAGCAACTGCAAAATCTGCGCTTGCACCGTCACATCAAGTGCAGTTGTTGGTTCATCGGCAAACAAAAGTTTTGGATTACATGCAATCGCGATTGCAATCATCACGCGCTGTCGCATACCACCTGACAATTGATATGGAAACGACTTCAAAACAGCAGCGGCATTTGGAATACGCACCAACTCAAGCAGCTCTTTGCTTCGCGCCAAAGCATCGGCTTTGCTCATACCGAGACGCACTCGCAAGCCCTCCGATAACTGCGAACCAATTCTGCGCACTGGGTTCAAGGCAGTCATTGGATCTTGAAAAATCATCGCCATACCCGAACCAAAGAGATCTCGAACTTCTTCTTTACTCATTGCAGTTAACTCGTGGCCGTCAAAAACGACCGTACCCGAGCGCTTTACATTGCTGCCTTGCAACAAACCCATCGCGGCGCGGCACATAACGGTCTTTCCGCTACCAGATTCACCAACAATGCCTACGCTCGTGCCAGCTGGTATTTCAATATCGACTCCACGCACTGCCTCAAGCGAACCGCGGGGTGTATCGAAATTGATCGACATGTTTTTGACACTCAATAACGAACTCATACTTTGGCCTCACGACTGTCAAGTTTTGAACGCACGACGTCGCCGAGATGGTTCGTCGAAATCACTGTAAGAGCCAAAAACACAATCGGCACATACAAAACATGTGGTGCATATTCAAGATCGTTACGACCACGTGCAATCATGCCACCCCAACTTGCCCCGTCGGGTATGCCAACACCCAAAATTGAAAGCGACGCTTCGGCAATAATGACAACGCCCACTGCCAAAAATGCAACGGCGATTAATGCAGGCAAAACATTGGGCACGATGTGTCGCAAAATAATCTTTGAATCTTTCATGCCCATGCTGCGTGCGGCGGTGACAAATTCGCGACCCGACCACGACAGCGTTGCACCTCTCGCAATTCGACCCAAAATCGGAATCAACACAATCGTCAACGAAATAATCAAAACCATTACTCTGCGCCAGGTCGGCACCGCTTGATTGATGTCGACATTCGTTGCCAAAACCGAAACAAGCGCCAACGCAAGAACAAGGTTCGGTACAGAAAGGCCGACATTAAAAATCGTCACCATCACCGTGTCCACCTTGCCTCGCAAATATGCAGCCATAATGCCAAGCACACTTCCGATAAAGCCGCCTAGACCTACAGCAGCAATCGCAATAAAAATTGACATCCGAGTGCCCGCCACAGCTGATGAGAGCAAGTCATAGCCATTGCTATCGGTGCCCAATAAGTGACCACTTGAAAACAACCCGACTTCAAGATCATCTTCATAGACAAAATTCCACGCTTTAAACGGCAACAACCAACCAAACAACGAGAAGAACATCATTAGACCAAGCCAACCGATTGCAAACCAGGTCGGTTTCGTGAACTTACGCATTTACTCTCCGATCTCGCGTTCGCGGATCAACAAAACCCGAACTGATATCTACAACGAGATTGAAGAATACGTAGAACAATGCAATAACTGCAACAGTCGACTGCAATGCAACATATTGTCGACCAGCAATTGCCGCAAATACTTCGAAGCCAATGCCGTACGTTGCAAAAATGCTTTCAATAACAATTGCACCACCGATTAAGCCACCCATGCTTAATGCTGCGGAAGTCAAAAGTGTCATGCTCGATGGACGAAAAACATGGCGCCACAAAATCCGGCGATCGCTCAGGCCTTTTGACGCAGCCATCGTCACATAGTCTTCGCGCAGCGCAGCAATCATGTCGGCGCGCAACAAACGTGTGTATGTCGCGACAAGCCCGATACTCAAACTTATTACAGGCATAATCATGTGTTTGATGTGCTCCCAATAGCCCTCAGCAATTGGTACGTAACCGAGTGTCGGAAGCCACG
>BJFV01000006.1:16088-19541 GCA_014190055.1 Actinomycetes bacterium | reverse complement strand
ATTGGCACGGTTTACGATCCGTTCGTCTGTCGCGGTCTTGATGCACTCATCTACGCGTTGTATAACGGTGCAAAATTTATTTTGGTCGGCACACCATCGGGTGTCACTCTTGCGCCTGAAGGTGGCGCACATCAAAGCACAGTTACAACTTCACTTGGTCTTGAGTTGCCAAACATGACATATGCCGAGCCGTGTTTTGCGCGCGCGCTCGACTGGCTGATTTGCAATGGCCTCGACCGCCTCAGTCAGCCCGACGGTGACAGCATGTATCTGCGGCTTTCAACTCGCCCAATAGATCAAACACCATTCGAAGAACTCATGGCTGCTCGCGGTGCTGATGCGTTGCGAGCCGATGTACTCGCAGGCGGATATCGATTGCGCGAACCAAATGCAAATCAAATTGCCGATTTGGTTATCGCCGCAACTGGCAGTGTTGTGCCTGAAGCAGTTGCCGCAGCGAAACTTCTCGAAAGCGAAGGCATAACCGCACTAGTTCTCGACATCTGTTCACCAGACCGCATTTATCGTGGCTGGCGAAATGCGCAACAAACGGCAACTCGCAACGGTGTTACAACTCGCGATGTCGGCCACCTCGGCGTGTTGCTCAATGATTCAGAGCGTCGCCTGCCAATTCTCACTGTTCAAGATTCGGCAAGTCATTCTCTGGCCTGGCTGGGTTCGGTCTTTGGTGCACGAACAGTGCCGGTCGGGGTTGACGAATTCGGCCAATCAGGCTCAATTGCCGAACTTTACGGCACTTTTGACTTGCTTCCCGAACAGCTCGTCAACGCAGCCTTGCTCGCCTTGTCGTAACCTGAAGTTATGGCAATCATCGAAAACCAAACAAGTACTAAAAAAACGATTGACGGCATCGAGTTAACTCCAAAAACTGTCACTCAGCTTGCGCCACCAAAGTTTGCAACCGTTGAACAAGAGCGCCAACACCGCAAAGAAAAACTCGCCGGTGCAATGCGAATTTTCGGTCGACTCGGCTTTGGTGAAGGCGTTGCAGGTCACATCACGGTGCGCGATCCTGAGTTCACCGATCACTTCTGGGTCAATCCATTTGCAAAAAGTTTTAGGCACATGCGCGTCAGCGATTTGATTCTTGTCAATCACGATGGCGAGGTCGTTTACGGCTCGCAACCTGTCAACCGTGCGGCGTTTTGTATCCATGCAGCAATTCACCAAGCTCGCCCAGATGTAATTTCAGCAGCTCACGCGCACTCACCTTTTGGCAAGTCGTGGTCATCGCTTGGTCGCAAACTCGACCCGATCACACAAGACTCGTGCTATTTCTACGAAGATCACACTGTGATCACCGAACAAGGTGGCGCGGTCGTTCTTGAAATTTCAGCCGGCCAAGAAATTGCTGCGAAGTTTCCGAAGGGCAAAGCAGCGATTCATCAAAATCATGGTTTGTTCACCGTCAGTGACACAGTTGATGCAGCAGCATTTTGGTTCATAACAATGGAGCGCAGCTGTCAAGCACAACTGATGGCCGAGGCCGCAGGCACACCAAAACTCATTCCACATGAGATGGCAAGTTACACGCGCGACCTAACTGGTTTTCCGGCCGCAGGTTGGTTGCAATTTCAACCCCTTTGGGAAGAAATTTGTCGCACTGACCCAGATCTTTTCGATTGAGTTCTAACGCCGCTTCACGCGGACTAAATCGTTTCGCCACAACGGCACCGCCTGAGTTTTTATTTGTCATCTCAGCGTTTGGTCAATATTGCGGTGCAGTCATCGCAGTTCGATTATTTGATGATCTTGCTCCGGCGAGCGTCGCTTGGCTTCGCGTCATCGGTGCGGCAGTTTTTCTACTCGCTTTTTCAGCCAAGTCGCTCAGGCGTGGTGGCCGCTGGTCACGCCAACAGTTAGTCAGCGTCAGTCTGTTCGGCATTTCAACAGCGCTGATGAATTTGTTCTTCTATTTGGCGATTCAGCATCTAGACCTTGGCAAAGGTGTCGCGATTGAATTCATTGGACCAATCACCGTTGCGGCACTTCGCACCCGCACGAGCCGTAATGCCGTCGCCTTGATCTTGGCAGTAGTCGGCGTCGTTATTTTGTCTGGCCTAGAGCTCGGTAACGAACCTTTGGGGTTGCTCTATATTTTTCTGGCTTCAATCATGTGGGCGCTTTACATCGTGATCGGTTCAAAAGTCGCAAGTTTTGATCGTGGCGTTTCGGGCCTCGGCATCGGTCTTTTGATCGGCGCAGTTTTTATTGCGCCATTCGGTGCGCCATCGAGTGGCCCAGCATTTAGCGCACCGTGGATTCTTGCAACATGTTTCTTGGTTGGCATTTTGTCGAATGCAATCGGCTACGGCATCGATCAATTCACGTTGCGCCGCATTCCAGTTCGAAGATTTTCTGTATTGCTCGCACTGCTTCCAGTTACGGCAACAGTTTTCGGATTGTTATTTCTAAATCAAGTGCCAAGTATCACAGATTTAATTGGCATTAGTTTTGTGCTGATTGGTGTTGTTGTTCAGCAACGTGACACTCTTCCAGCGACCGAAGTTGTCGCTTAATTTCAAGTAGACTGTCTCTGCGGGCGAGGGAGTTCTAATTCTCTATGCGCATACCCCTAATCTCATTTAAGTCACGCATTGCCGCATTTCTTTGCGCGGCATCACTCATCGTCGGGCTCATGCCTGCGCAGCTCGCACAAGCAGAAGAGGGACAATTGCCTGGCGGCGTGATTATTTATGGTCGCGGCTTTGGCCACGGCCGAGGCTTGAGCCAATACGGCGCATACGGCTGGGCAACGGTTCACGGCTGGTCATGGGAGCAAATTCTCGACTTTTATTACGGCGGCGCAACTGGCAATTCGCGTTCGAATCTTGAGGCACCGAACCAAGAAATGACTACGTGGCTGAGCGCCATGAATAACAGGCAGACGGGTGTTGTTTCAGACTCTGGCACGATGCGCCTACTCGAAGACCCAGACCAGGGTCGCCGATTTACCAGCATGGTCGCGCGCGAGAAATCTGGCGCACAACGCGTCTATCAAGTTTGGGGCTCTGGAGAGCGCAAATGCCTCAACGAATCAGACTCACCCGAAGCAGCAGGCTTCACATTGATCGGCGAGTTCAACGAAACTGCATCTTTTGTCACCAACTCGAGCCAAGACCCAGGCGCTTCAGCATTAGACACAGTCGGCCTTTGTGAACCTAGGTCGGCTAGCGCAAATCAAGTTCGTTATTACCGCGGCATTGTTCGTGCGATGAACAACACGAAAAACGAAAACCGCACCATCAACATCGCTCGTCTTGACGACTATCTTCGCGGCGTTGTGCCACGCGAATCACCTGCATCTTGGGGTGACACTGCGGGTGGTGCCGGCATGAACGCACTTCGCGCGCAAGCCGTTGCCGCTCGATCATATTCAGTTACCGAAAATCGATACGCAGGCCTGGCAAAAACTTGCGATACACAAGACTG
>BJFV01000006.1:0-15252 GCA_014190055.1 Actinomycetes bacterium | reverse complement strand
TATCAAACGCTGCACTAACTGCTGCTGCGCAAACGAACCCTAATGTTTCTGTTCTTGACTGGAATGCAGCGAGCAGCGACCCATCGGCGTCACGCTGGTTCAGTGACGACGTGCATTTGACCGCAACTGGGCGCGCCGAGTTCACGCTATTTTTGCGCAAACAACTAGACGAACTACGCGCGCAAGGTCTAATCACGCCTAACCCTGAGAGCGTTTTGCCATTGGCAGTACCACTGATAGTTGGCAATCGTGGTGAGCCGGTCTCGCAATTGCAAGCCGCTTTAAATACGGCTCTCGGTTTGAAAAAGAAACAGAAACTCTCGACAGATGGCAACTATGGCAAAGGCACCGCAGGCGCTGTAAGCAAAATAGAAGAACTGAATGGACTCCCAGTAGACGGCCTTGCCGATGCAACTGTGCTCAGTCTGCTTGGCCTTGACCCGACTACGTTCAAACTCAGTCAAAATTCACGCCACACATCGGTCGCCACCGCGCAAACAGCGCTCGCCCGCGTTCTAAAAATCAAAATGAAGGCTGACGGCATCTTTGGTTCTGGTACTGCCAAGCAGTTGAAGCGCTTCCAAAAGAGTGTCGGCCTCAAGCAAACAGGCGTGATTGATCGCACCACTTGGCTCTCACTGCTTGCCGCAAGCGCAACGCTCGCGAAGTAAAACTAGCTACTAAATCGCTTCTGCCAACTCTCGTCGCTGACAAGCGACGGGTACGCTTCGCGATATTCACGCTTTAGTCGGCGGTAGTTCAGAGCAATATCTTTTGTCACCACACAAACCTCACGCAATAACCCAAAGAATCGACGCGAGTCGCGCTCAACCACAAATCCTTCAGGCAATCGGTCATGGCGATACAAAATTCGGTTGTATCGAGTCGCCAAGCCAACTGCGCGAGAGTCAATCGGTGCTGTCTTTAAAACATCGCGACGCAAAGCCTTCGGCAATATATAACCGCCCACCAGTGGCACAGCCAAAGCAAAACCAATCAGACGAATCGGCTTGATTCGCGGTTTGGTGATTTTGACGGCTGCCAATTCTGGCGACAACGGGGCTGGCTTTTCTTCGCTGACCTTGCGCAAGTCATCGTGCAGCGCCGAATGATCTGTCGCCATCAGCGCTGCAGGGCCCTGCAGATACGCGCGTACGCCACGAATCATGTACTCAACGCTGGCGTATCGCATCGAAAACAAGTTTCTGAAACTCAGCGCGATGAAGCGACGCGCCAAATGCCACCAATGATGTCGATCAAAGACAAGCGTGTCGATAATCGCAAAATTTCTTTTTTCATAAAACAGCGACGAAGGGTTGTTCTTGAGACCAAAGTCGGCATGCCAAACAATCACGCCATTTAGAGTCACACTGTGCTTTCCTGTGTGCAATAACCCATAGCTAACGTCGTCACCACGCACGAAAATCGGCAACGGGTTATCTCGTGTAATCGAGACCGGAAACGCCGTGTACCACCATGCCGTATAGGCAAACTTTTTTTCACGCGCATCACGCAATGCAAGCTTGCGCTCACGCAGGTCGTCTTCGCGGCCAATCGCGCGCAGTGGATACAAAGACCTCCAGCGATACTTAGAGCCCGCCTCAAACTGCATCCATGCTCGTTCTTCGCTCAACATTGCGCCATGAACGCATAGTTTCTCGTCTCGAGCAAAACTGAACAAGGCATATGTACGAACAATTGCATCAGGTTCAAGACTGATGTCATCGTCCATCAACAAAATATGAGTCGACCAACCCTCATTGCGCAGATGAATAATGCCCCGAGCAAACCCACCAGCGCCACCCAAATTTGGGTTCTGCACAACGGTAAGCGGTGCCCCTGGCTCAGTGTTGAACTCAATATTGCGTGCATTGTCAACGACCAATACGCGCAAATTGCCACGTAGCGTTTCAACTGATTTTTCGAGATGCAAAACTTTGGCAACAGTCGGCTTGACGTAATCTTGGCGATTAAATGTCGTAATTGACAACGAAAGTTTGATTGCACGTGAAACTTCTGTCGTTGTGGTCCACTCGGCTCTACTTATAACAACGTCTGTTTGTTCGGCGCTGACACGTACATAAAAACTGCCGTATTTTTCGTCAGAGAAATTTGGCACTTCTACACTTGTCTTGCCGCCCGACGCAATGCCCGTCGACGCAATTATTTTTTCAGCAAACTTCGTGCCGAAAAACTTAGTCTCAACACCGATGATTTCGATTCGACCCGATCCAGTTGCATAAATTGTTGCCGCAAGATTTTTTATCGTGGTCAAACGACGCCATCGACCAGCGGCGAATACACCGAACGAAGTGTCAAAGCTCAGTTCGGCGCCTGCATGCAAAATTGTGTTCGCATCTGAGAATTGAACATCCCCGAGTGATCGCACATAAAGCAATGGCTCGGTCGTCTCGGCGCGAGGCAAAGACATCGACTGCAATAAAAAAGTCTTCATCTCAGGCCATCGGATCAATCGAAAAACTGGGCAAAGGCTGTTGCTTGGCAAGACAATCGAGCATCGCCTTAGATGCCAGCAGTGCTTCGTGAATCGTCACGTCCATATCTAAATAACGGTAGGTGCCAAGCCTGCCAATAAACGTGACTCCTTTAGCGTTGCGCGCAAGCTGCACATAATTCAGCAACTGCTCTTTTTCTTTGACCAAACGAATCGGGTAATACGGCGTGTCTGACTCGCCACAGAGACGAGAAAACTCTCGATAAACAATCGTTCGTGAATGTTCTTCCCATGGCGCAAAATGCTTGTGTTCGGTGATTCGCGTATACGGCACATCTACATCGCAATAGTTGACCACCGGGTGGCCTTGATAGTCGCCATCGCAAACTTCTGGCACAAAGTCAAGTGTGCGATAGCCCAAGCGACCAAATTCAAAACCAAAGAAAGCATCGATCGGGCCAGTCCACACGACATGATCGAACTCGCCGAACTCGCTATGCGAATTGGGGTCAAAACGCGTACCGAGATGAAGCTTTATCGACTCGTGCCGCAAAATAGCCTCAACAATTGGCGTGTAGCCATTTTTTGGTATCGCTTGATACGGATGGTTGAAGTAACTGTCATCATCGTTGAATCGCACAGGCAGTCGCGCCAAAATGCTGGCTGGCAACTCTTTTGGATCAACCCCCCACTGCTTTGACGTATAACCCGCAAAGAAAGCGTCGTAGAGTTCTCGACCAACAAATCGCAAGCCTTGATCTTCAAATGAAACCGGATTGGTAATTGTCGCATCGGCCTTGCTTTGAATGAATTGTTCCGCTTGTTCGGCGTCAAAATTGCGATCAAAAAACTGGTTGATCGTTTTCAAGTTAACCGGCAACGAATACATCGTGCCTTGCGAAATGGCCTTGACTTTATGTCGATATGGCATCATTTCGCCAAAGCGGTTGATGTATTGCCAAACATGCTCGTGCTGCGTATGAAAAATATGCGGACCATAAGTGTGCACCATCACACCGGTCTCATGACGCGCAGTGTGACAGTTTCCGGCGACATGATCGCGGGTATCAAAAACATCGGCTGTGTGACCGGCTTCAACAAGTTCACGGGCGACCACTGCACCCGAAAAACCGGCCCCGACAATGGCAAATCGCACTAGATAATCATACGACTTTGGGCAGTCTGCCCGAGTTCAACTAACTGTCGTAGTTCGTGGCAATTAAATTATTTTGTGAGCCACGGTGCGCATGCACCTTCGAGATCACGAATCTGAATCTTGTCTCGATTGTCATACGTCACAGCATTTTTTGGATCACGCTGCAACTTGAAAGTACGAAATGACATCTCGGTTGTGTCGATCGCCAAGATTTTTCCGATAAGCGACTCGCCCAAATTAAGTATCAACTTCAGTGCTTCGAGTGCCTGAATCGAACCCACGATGCCGGGCAATACACCGAGAACTCCGGCTTCAGCGCAACTTGGCGCCAATTCTGCCGGTGGTGGTTCGGGCACCATGTCTCGGTATGTCGGCCCAAGTATTGGATGAAACACACTGACCATGCCTTCAAACCTAAAAATCGATCCGTGCACAACTGGGATGCCCAGTTTTACGCTCGCGTCGTTTAGCAAATACCGACTCGGAAAGTTATCTGCACCGTCGACGATGACGTCGTAGCCCGCAAGAATCTCCATTACGTTTTCTGCACTCAACCGTGTGTCATAGGTGACGACGTTGACATCTGGGTTCAACATCGTCAGCGTCTTTTTCGCCGAGTCAACTTTGCGGTCACCGACTCGATCTAAATTATGCAAAATTTGGCGTTGAAGGTTTGAAGCGTCTACAACGTCCATATCGACAATGCCGATCGTGCCAACGCCGGCAGCGGCCAAATACATTGCGGCAGGCGAACCTAAGCCACCAGCACCAAGCAACAAAACTTTGCTCGCTAAAAGTTTGGCCTGACCCTCGACCCCGACTTCTGGCAACAACACATGACGCTGATAGCGATTGCGCTGCTCTGCCGAAAGCTGCACGGGGGTCGACCATTCGCGGCCCTCGTCTTTCCATTTGCCAAAACCACCAGCCATGCTCAAAACATTTGAGTAGCCAAGTTCTTGCAAAGTTTTTGCGGCAAATGCGCTTCGCACACCGCCAGCGCAATAAACAATTACGGGCGAATTCTTGTCGACAATTTTCGACTCGACTTGTGCTTCAAGATGTCCGCGCGGAATATGAACGACGTTCTTTAATGCACCCTGCTCGAACTCGTCTGGTTCGCGCACATCCAAAATGACAACTTGATTAGATGCGATTTTTTCGCTTGCCGTCTGGGTGTCAACCTCTTGAATTTTTGACTTTGCCGCAGCAAGAAGTTCGCGAAAACTTGACATATCAATACCCTACCGTTTTTGTCAGGATTTAACGACGCCGCAGATTTGGGGCAAAACCTCCGATATTGGTGCATTGACGATTGCATCGGCGTACATATCCATTTCGGTGGGTTGGCCATTGACGATCACGATCTTTGCGCCACAAGATTTTGCGCGAGGCAGCGTGTTGCATGCCGGAAAAACTGAAAGCGATGTGCCTATAGCCAAAAACACATCACACTCGCTGCTGGCCTGCATCGCTTTTTGCATTACATCTTGATCAAGCGACTGACCAAACAAGATCGTGTCACTCTTAAGAATGCCCCCACAAAGTTCACACTTCGGGTCAAGGTCGCCCGCTTGAACTCGTGCGAGTGCCTCGGTCATGGGTCGGCGATCTTTACACCCCCAGCAACATGTGCGATGCAATGTGCCGTGCACCTCAAATACTTTTTCAGGGTCATGACCTGCTTGCTGATGTAATTCATCGACGTTTTGAGTGACAATCGCTAAAAGAGCGTCGCGCCGCTCAAGTGCGATTAGTGCCCGATGTCCATCATTGGGTTGGGGATTGTTGTTGATCCATTTCAATCGATTCTGCCAAGAGCGCTGGCGCAGTTCTTCGTCTTGAAGATAGAACTGAAGAGTCGCTGCGCGCTCTGCGTCTGGGTTTTTTGTCCACAAACCATTTGGTCCACGAAAATCGGGAATACCCGAATCTGTCGAGATACCGGCTCCAGTTAGAACCGTTATCTTCGAACTCGTCGCCACTATCTGCTGAGCGTGTTCGACGGCTTGTTTTTGAGATTCGAAAGTCACTCGCCCATTCTGTCTGTTTTTATAAAACCTTGCACGCTCGCAAGCCAAATTCTCAAGTTTCTGCACACAACTAGGTATGACTGCAAACTCGTGCGACTTTACAAACTCAGAAATTTTTGTCTCCGAGTGGCTCGACCCAGTTCTTGCCGTCTCGGGTTTCGACGCTTGCAGCGACTATGTCGAAACATATTGGCTTGGTGTTATCGGCCCGAGTGCAACATGGGTATTGCGCTATATGTCGCGCGAACTTGAGGTCTTCCCAAATGGCTACTGCATCGATCTAAACGACACTGCCGCAGCGTTAGGTCTTGCGTTTCGTCACGGTTCTGGTTCGCTTGAGCGCGCAATTGAACGCTGTGCAACATTTGGGCTTATCGCCCAGACACCGCAATGTCTTGTCGTGCGCAAAAAAGTGCCGACAATTACCAAACGTCAGTTGTTGCGCTTACCCACTGCGCTTCAACATAGCCATAGCCAGCTGTTTGCAACTAGTTAACTAGGTAGCAACTTATTTCTCTGAAACTGTGCGACGAATTTCGACTATTCGCTCGTGATCATGATTTGCGTCATCGCCCTTTTCGGCTAAAGCCGCATTGCGATCTTTAGCCGCTTCACGCTCAGCAATAGTCGTGTCAACCCGTTTCAGAGCGGCGTCGGTGCCATGTTCATGAATAAAAGTCGCCCACTCGACTAGTGCGTCGACCATTTCGCTTTCTGGCACAACAGCTACGTTGCGACCTTTGACGAACAAGTGACCGCGTTTGTTGCCCGCTGCGATGCCAAGGTCGGCCTCGCGAGCTTCACCGGGGCCGTTGACGACACACCCCATGACTGCGATTTGGAGTGGCAATTTTTTGTCTGCGAAGGCAGCCTGCGCGCGATTGGCAATTTCAATCACGTCAACTTCTGCTCTGCCACAACTTGGACAGGCAATCAGATCAACATTTTTTCGCTCGCGCAAACCGAGAGACTCGAGCAACTGTCGCCCCGCACGCGCTTCTTCGATTGGGTCGGCAGTAAGGCTGTAGCGAATCGTGTCACCGATGCCTTCAAGCAGCAACGTCGAGATGCCCGCAGTCGCTTTGATTAAACCGCCAGGCAATGGCCCTGCTTCTGTCACGCCAAGATGAAGAGGAAAATCTGTTATCTCGCTCAGCATTCGATATGCCTCAACCATCAGGGGCACATTTGATGCTTTGACTGAAATTTTCACCAGATTGAAATCAACTTCTTCGAAGTATTTCAGTTCTTGCTGGGCCGACTCAACCATCGCCTTGGCGGTCAGTCCACCATGCTTTTCGTAGAGATCTGAATCTAAAGAACCACCGTTGACGCCGATTCGAATCGGCACGTTACGATCGCGCGCTTCAGACGCCACCGCCTTGATGTGCTCAGGCTTTCGAATATTGCCGGGGTTTAGCCGCAAACCGTGAACGCCAGCCTCAAGTGCCGCCAACGCCATTCGATATTGATGGTGAATGTCGGCGATGATCGGCACGGGTGACCTCGGCACAATTTTGGCCAAACCTTCGGCGGCTGCGGCATCGTTGCAAGTGCAACGCACAATGTCGCAGCCCGCTGCTGCAAGCGCATAAATCTGTTGCAATGTGCCCTCGACGTCAGATGTTTTGGTTATTGTCATCGACTGCACGCTGATTGGTGCATCACCACCGACCAAAACTTTGCCAACTTGTATCTGGCGGGTCTTTTTGCGTGGGTAGTTTGTCAAATTATTGTTCGTCATGTCGGCGCCCAAGTCATCAAGTCGTTTATATCTAATTATCCAAGCGGGCTGGTTATGTCTAGGTAAAGGCCCGCAAACATCAACATTACGAGTAAAACCACAACGGTCGTCGCCACCGGGATCATCTTGCCAACATCTGCTCTGTAAACACGGCCACGACGTGAGCGAAGGCGCTCATAAGTTGCAATCGCCGCATGACCGCCATCAAATGGCAACAAAGGCAACATGTTGAACACGCCAACAAAAATGTTCACGCTTGCCAACAGCATCAGCACACCCTTGATGCCTTCACTACGGCCAATTTCGCCACCAAATTGACTTGCTCCGACAACTGTTGTTGGTCGAGTCATCATGTCTGGTTCGTCAGCCACGACATTTGAAAAAATATTTGATGGGTTGAGCACAACGAAAAGACCGCCTACAGAATCTCGTGCCGTCTTCACAACGTCAACCAAACCCAAGCCAACTGCGCTGAAGAAGTTATGTCGAACGTATGCATACGAGTCAGAAGAGACGCCTAAAAACGCGAGTTCAGGACTTGCCGGGTTGTTTGCCAACACCACTTGCTCGACTCGCTCTTGGCCGTCACGCAAAATACTGATTTCAACTGTGTCACCAGGTTTATTAGCCACAATCGCCAGAATCAACTCGCGGCGCGAAGTGATTTTTGATTCGCCGACAGTCAGAATCTGATCACCATCACGAAGACCAATCTTCTCTGCAGGCGAATCGACTGCTGGTGCGCCATAAATTAAAAGTTTGCCCGTGTCGCCAAAGCGACCTGCAGTCGCATAAACACCGACGAACAACACGATCGCAATAATCATGTGCATCAGACTGCCTGCTGTGATAACAAGCATTCGCTTCGGATACGACTGGTGACGATACGTGCGGGGCTCATCTTCAGGATCACAGTCATCCAAATTGTTCATGCCGACAATGCGGACGAATGCACCTACAGGCAGTGCTCGCAAACCAAATTCAACTTCGCCTCGTTGAAAACTGAAGACACGCGGCCCCATACCCATGTAGAACTGAGTGACTTTCATGCCACTGCGACGCGCCGTCCAAAAGTGACCAACCTCATGCAGAAATACAGAGACGATCAAACCAGCCACAAACACAAGTGACCACGGGTTCTTCACACCCAACCACGCCAACAATCCAACAACGATTATCGAAGTTGCTGCAGTAGTGAACTTGTTGTTTTGATTTTGTGATGCCTCGGTTGCGCCACCGGCAGCGATCTCGTTGCGAAACTTCGTATAAAAATTGCCGTCACGAGAACTCAAACTTGCATCTCCTTAATATCGCTAGAAATCTTTGTCGCCCACGTACGCGCGAGACGGTCGGCTTCTAAAATGTCCTCGACCGTTGTTGGTATTTGACCATCATGGTGTTGCATGGTTGATTCAATGATGCTGGCAATTTGATTCCATTTCACGCTTCCAGCCAAAAAAGTTTCAACTGCAACTTCGTTGGCCGCACTCAACCACGCAGGCGCCGTACCACCAATTCGACCCGCTTGGTAAGCCAGGTCAAGACAGCGAAATGTGTCACGGTCAGGTTTTTCAAAATCAAGTCGAGAAAGTTCAGCCCAATCGATGGCGCCAAAACTGCTGGCTGATCGATTCGGGTATTCGAGCGCGTACGCAATCGGCAACTTCATATCAGGCATTGAAAGTTGCGCGATAGTTGCTCCGTCGCGAAACTCAACCATTGAGTGCACAATCGACTGCGGATGCACCACAACGCTGATGGCGTCGTAACTTACGCCAAAGAGTTCGTGTGCTTCGATTACCTCAAGGCCTTTGTTCATCAAAGTAGATGAGTCGATTGTTATCTTTGGCCCCATTGACCAAGTTGGGTGTTGCAATGCATCTTGAACCGAGACATTGGCGAGCGACTTTGCAGATCGGCCACGAAATGGCCCGCCACTTGCAGTTAGCAACAGTCGCGAAAGATCACGTGAACTATTTTGCGAACTTCGCAAGCATTGATGAATCGCACAATGCTCGCTATCGACGGGGATAATTTCGGCGCCGGAAATTTTGCGTAGCGGTGCCACTACCGGCCCGGCTGCAATCAAACTCTCTTTGTTGGCCAACGCCAGTCGCTTGCCATTTTTTAGAGTTGACATCGTCACACCCAACCCGGCAAAACCAACCACGCCGTTGACAACCACATCGGCGAGCATCGCCAGTTGCGAAGGGTCATCTGCAACTTCAATTTTCGGGTTCGTGAGTTTTAGTTGTTCGGCAACTTTTTTTCGTGCAATGGGGTCGCTAACAACAACGACTTCAGGCTTAAAACTTTGAGCTTGAGCTACAACTTCGTCGACAGACGAATTCGCGCTCAGCGCTACGACTTGATAGTCACCAGTGTCACCAGTGTCACCGGCGGCTCGAACAACATCTAAGGTTTGCTTGCCGATTGACCCAGTAGATCCGGCAATCGCAACGCGCACCACGACTCAACTAGTCCAAGGAGTTAGCACCAGCGTGATGTAATAAATGAATGGCAATGCGAACAACATGCTGTCGAAACGATCAAGTGCCCCGCCGTGACCACGAATAACAGTTCCGAAGTCTTTGATATCCATGTTGCGTTTGAACATTGATTCGGTCAAGTCACCAATTGGTCCAACGATTGAAATTACGAACGCAATTACCAACCACTCGCTAAGTTTTGTCCAAGTTCCGCTTTGCAAGCCAACTGCAATCACCGCAACAAATGTGCCGATTGCACCGCCAACAAAACCTTCCATTGTTTTTGACGGACTAATCCACGAGCGAAGAGGCGTGCGCCCAGTGGCTGCACCTACGAAATATGCCGCGGTGTCATTGGCAATGATGCCGATAACCAAAATGAACAACGTGTCAGTGCCGATGTTTTCAAAACCTGGCCCCGAGTTTGAAAGTCGCAAAATAAGTGCACCGTATGAACCGAAGAGTCCAATCCAGACCAAACCAAGAAGTGTCAAACCCAAGTTCGGCACTGGCCCACTCTCAACTGAGTTTGCGCCGATGAAACTGATCGCTCCGGCGACAAACGCGAACACGAACACTAGAGGCAACGCGGCGTCACCAATCCAATAAGCGGCAAGCGGTGCGGCAACACACCCGACAACGCCAACTATTAGTGCGGGTTGATAGCCAGTTGTCGAAGCCTGAGTAAAAAACTCAACGGCGGCCAGACCCAGAACCAAAATCAACAAAATCATCACCGCGACTGGACCAACCAAAATCGCCGCAATAAACACGGCAGCCAACAATGCCCCCACTGCGGTTGCAGTTGGCAAATCTCTCTGGGTAGACGAAGTCATTCGCGAGCCGGTGTTTGTGCGTGCCGCTGCAGTTCGTGGCCTTGGTCGCGGACCAGTGCCTGAATCACTGCGATCGCTTGGTCGCGCACGTCGAACTTGTGTCGGACGCGCGGTCTGCGAACTGCCCGTATCGTCGCGGCGCAGCGAACCACTTACATCGCGTCGAGGCAATGAACCCGACGAGTCTGGACGATTTCGCTCACCAGTCGGGTCAGACCCAATTGAAATTCGTCCTTCACGCGCTGGTCGAGCAACTGGCGGTGGCGCAGATGCAGGTTCGACTCGACGAGTTGAACCAGTCAGATTTATCGGAGGTCGGCTCGCACCTGCACTCGGAGTCGGCGAAATCGTGTCTTCGCTTGCCATCACGAATTTTGGCAATTCGCCGGTCGGGGGCTCAGTCCAGTGAGGCAACTGGTCAGTTTGATTTTCAGGAAAAGAAATCGCAGGGGCACTGTCATCGTCATCGGCAAACTTCACAATTCCGAATTCGTCGCCAAAGTCAACTGTGGCATCGTTGCCCGTTCGATCAGTCGCATTGGTCGTGTCGTCAAGATTTTCGTTATTTGTGTCGTCGCTCATAGTGCGGCTTCCCCTCTAAAAATTCGTTGAATTAACTTTACACCTCTAATAGTTCTTGCTCTTTACGTGCAAATGCTTTATCGACGGCTTCTACTGTCGTGTGAGTTATCTGCTCAAGTTCTTTTTCGGCTCGATCTAAATCGTCTTGCGAGATGTCTCCATCTTTTTGTGCCGTCTCAAGAACTTTGCGTGCATCACGACGAATATTTCGAACTGTAACTCGACCCTCTTCAGCCATGTTCTTGACGACTTTTACAAACTCTTTGCGGCGCTCTTCGGTAAGCGCCGGAAAGTTAAGTCGAATTACGACACCATCATTGCTCGGCGACAAACCGAGATCGCTCGACTGCAGTGCGCGCTCGATTGCGGCGATCGAACCTCGGTCGTGTGGTTTTACGACAAGCATGCGAGCTTCTGGTACTTGAAATGAAGCGAGTTGTTGCAGCGGCACAAAAGCGCCGTAGTACTCGACTTGCAGTTTTTCTACAAGCGATGCGTTGGCGCGACCAGTTCGTACGCCGAGAAATTGTGCTTGGACATGCTCTACTGCCTTGCCCATTTTCTCCATCGCGTCAAGCAAAGTTTCTTCAATCACTCGACGAGGGTTCCTATCTTTTGGCCTTCGAGAATTTTTCGAACATTGCCTTTTTCGAGCAAGTTGAAAACAACGATCGGTATTTTGTTATCCATGCAGAATGTGATTGCTGTCGAGTCCATAACTTTTAGACCCTTACTGATCACGTCTAAATAAGTGATCTCATCGAAACGAGTCGCAGTTTTGTCTTTCTTCGGGTCGGCCGTATAAACGCCGTCGACGCCAGAATGAGTGCCCTTCAAGATCGCCTGTGCTGAAATTTCGGCGGCGCGCAATGCGGCGGCAGTATCAGTTGTAAAAAATGGGTTGCCAGTGCCACCGGCAAGAATAACTATTCGCCCTTTTTCAAGATGGCGCTCAGCGCGACGGCGAATATATGGTTCGGCAACTTTCGGCATTTCAACTGCGGTCATCACGCGCGAAAATTGACCCACTCGCTCGAATGCATCTTGCAATGCCAAAGCGTTCATCACAGTTGCGATCATGCCCATATAGTCGGCTTGCGCTTGGTCCATGCCTTGACCTGCGCCTTTGAGACCACGCCAGAAGTTTCCGCCGCCCACAACAACGGCGATGTCGACATTTAGGTCTCGTCGAGTTTCGTGTAATTCGGTTGCAATTTGGTGCAATACGTCTGAATCGAGACCAAAACCAGAAGGCTCGGCAAGAGCCTCACCGGATAATTTTAAAACCACCCGCTTCCAACGAGGATTCGCGGACGACGCACCAGCCATGGCTCTAGCCTATTTCAACCTGCGCAAAGCGAAGAATCTTGGCCGCACCGATGACCGCCGACACTGATTGCTTGTCGTCTTTGGCATATGGCTGTTCAAGCAAGCAAATATCTTTGAAGAATCCAGTCACACGGCCATCGACAATTTTGGCGATCGCTTGTTCTGGCTTACCTTCGTTACGAGTTACAACTTCAAGTGTTGCGCGCTCTGCGGCAACTACCGACTCAGGCACATCGGCTTTTGCCAAATATTTTGGTCGAGCGAACGCAATGTGCACAGCCACATCGTGAGCCAATTCATCAGTTGCACCACTCATCTCGACAAGCACACCATTGATGCCGCGATTGCCCTGAAGGTGAGAATACGAACCAATCTTGTTGCCTGCGGCGCCTTCGATGCGAATGACGTCGCCGACTTCAATTTTCTCTTTGAGCAAAATCTTGAGGTCTTCGAGCTGTGTTGAGCGTTGCGAAATTGCGGTTTCGCCCTTTTCAAGCACCAATGCAACCAGCGCATCTGCTTCGGCCTTAAAGCCATCGCTACTCGCGACGAAGTCGGTCTCGCACTTCAACTTGACCATCGCACCTACATTGCCCTTAACCAACAACGCAACAACACCTTGGGCGTTATCGCGATCATCACGTTTGGCACTCGCCGACAAACCTTTTTCACGAAGCCACTGCTTTGCAGCCTCCATGTCACCGTTTGCGTCTTCGAGTGCTTTCTTGCAGTCCATCATTCCTGCGCCAGTCGCCTGACGCAGTGCTTGTACTTCTTTTGCTGAAAATGCCATCTTGATCTGTACTACTTTTTCTTTTGAGTTTGTTTGTAAATTTTTTTACTCTGACTTCGGCGCAACTTTTGCGTCACGCTTCGTCATCTCAGCAGCCGCTTGCGCTTTTGCCGCTTCTTGCTGCGCCTCAAAAATCGCTTGCTCGGCTGGCGTGCGAGTGTTCACTGGCGCCGCAGGTATCGTCGTGCCAGCAGCAGCCGAAGCAACTCGCGGAGTCATCTTCTCGGCGATGTAACGACCTTCGATAACAGCTTCTGCAATAACACGAGCCATCAATTCGTTTGCACGAATCGCATCGTCGTTGCCCGGAATCGGGTAATCGATGATGTCTGGGTTGACGTTTGTGTCGACAACCGCAATAACTGGGATGCCAAGTTTGCGAGCCTCAGTCACCGCGATGTGCTCTTTCAAAGTATCGAGCACGAAAATTGCGTTCGGACGGCGACCCATCGAGCTGATGCCCGACAAGTTGCGCTGCAACTTCTCAAGTTCGCGATTGATCAACAACGCTTCTTTCTTTGGCATCAATTCGAACTCGCCGGTCTCGCGAAGACGCTCGTACTCTTGCATCTTGCTGACGCGCTTTGAAATCGTGTCGAAGTTTGTCAACATGCCACCCAGCCAACGCTCGTTGACATACGGCATGCCGCAATGTTGCGCGAATAGTCGCACAGGGTCTTGCGCTTGCTTTTTTGTTCCGACGAACAAAATGTTGCCGCCATTGGCGACAAGGTCGCGAACGAAGCGATAAGCCTCTTCAATTCGCACAAGAGTTTGTTCAAGGTCGATGATGTAAATGCCGTTGCGCTCACTGTGAATGAAGCGCTGCATTCGCGGGTCCCAACGGGCTGTGCGATGACCGAAATGAACTCCGGCCTCAAGCATCTGACGCATGCTGATAATTGCCATAACTAACTTCCTCTCTGTGGTTACATACACAACCTTCGGCGCCGAAGCGACCACATGATGAAAGTCGTGCAATTAATTAGTGGGATATGAACTTCTACTACTTAACTAGCCCCAAAATTCTAGCGGTTGGGCACTTCATTCAGCACTGTGAATTCAAGGGATTTTTGATGCCCACAAAGCCAGACCAGTCGCTAGTTAAATCGTCGCTGATCAAAACTGCACGTTTTGCACTCTTACTATTCGTCGCCAGATACACCATTGGGTCTCGATATTGCGCGACGCCGTCTACGACTTCGCGAATACCAAAGTAAAGACTTTCTCCTGATTCAGCGATTTTTTGCCCAGCAAATACACGGTCGCCGGCACGAACATTGCTAACACTGATCTTGCCGTATGTAATACGACGATTATTGGCGGTCAAAATAACGAGATATTTTGTGCGATTAACTTCGCCGCGAAAACTGACAACGCCATCAGCTGCGGCGAAAATGGCCTGACCGCGCTGTAATTGCAGTTCAATACCGCGATTACCAGAGCATTGTTCACATTTCGGCGCCCGAAAGTAGTCGACAATTAAATCAGTGCTGAAATTTGCAACTGGACTTCGTATCAAACATGGCGCAGCAATAGTTGGTGAAGAAAACATTGCCAAAAAAAGTAACGTCGCCAATAGAAATGCATAAATGCTTGACGAGATCTTGTTGCGCAGGTCGCTTAAGCGACATCTGCAGCAGCAAGACGCGAGCGCAACTGCAACACAGCCTTGGTGTGAATCTGCGACACCCGACTTTCGGTCACACCGAGCACATCGCCAATTTCGCCCAGTGTCAAATTTTCTTCGTAATACAGAACTAATACTGTTCGCTCTCGTTCAGGAAGACGTTTAATCTCGCTTCGCATTATTTTTCGCAACTCAGATGCCTCGA
>BJFV01000005.1 GCA_014190055.1 Actinomycetes bacterium | reverse complement strand
TGCTCACCCATTGTCGTTGCCAATACTTGAATGCCTACAGGCATCGAATCTGAACCGACGCCAAATGGCACACTCATTGCGGGGTGCCCAGCCAAGTTCGTCGGAATCGTGAAAACGTCGCACAGATACATCGCCAACGGATTATCTGTTTTAGAGCCGAACTTAAAAGCAGTCGAAGGCGAAGTCGGCGTCAAGATCGCATCGACATCTTTATATGCACGTGCAAAATCATCCGAAATGAGGCGACGTACTTTTAGTGCCTTTCCGTAATACGCATCAAAGTATCCCGCCGATAGCGCATACGTGCCGAGCATGATGCGACGCTTGACTTCTTCGCCAAAACCAGATTCGCGAGTGGCTGCGTACATTGCGTTCAGATCTGCTGCATCAACTCGATTTCCATAGCGCACACCGTCGTAGCGTGCAAGATTGCTGCTGGCTTCGGCCGGCGCAATCAGATAATAAGCAGTCAAACAATATTGCAGCGACGGCAATTTGACATCGACAATTGTCGCGCCAGCATTGCGCATCGCGTCAAACGCTGCTTCGAGTCGTGCGAGCACATCTGGTTCACAACCTTCGGGCAAGTCAGTGACGCGACCAATTCGCATGCCCTTCACACCGTGGTCAAGCACCGAAACTAGCGAAGCAGCAGGTTGCGGTATCGAAGTTGAATCCATCGGATCGTGACCCGAAATGACTTCGAGCAAAGTCGCAGCATCGCGCACATCACTTGTAAACGGACCAATCTGATCGAGGCTGCTCGCAAACGCAACTAATCCGTAACGCGAAACCGTGCCGTAAGTTGGCTTGACGCCAACCACACCACACAACGCCGCTGGTTGACGAATACTGCCACCAGTGTCGCTGCCCAAAGATGCAGCCGCGAAACCAGCACTAACTGCGGCCGCGCTACCACCACTTGATCCACCCGGCACACGCGAAATATCAAGAGGATTTCTCGTCGGGCCAAATGCAGAATTTTCAGTGCTTGAGCCCATCGCAAACTCATCGAGGTTTGTCTTGCCAACAATTACCGCGCCAGCGTTGCGCAACTTCGTAACGACGGTGGCGTCATATGGCGGCTTCCAACCTTGCAAAATCTTTGACGAGCAAGTTGTTTCAACACCGCGAGTGCACATGTTGTCTTTAAGTGCAATCGGCACACCTGCCAACGCACCAACTGCTTTGCCTGCCTTCACATCTTCGTCAATTTTTGCGGCGTCTTTACGAGCCTGATCTGCGGTCACCAAATTGAAAGCGTGAATCTCTCCTTCGCGCGCTTTGATTCGCGCAAGATGTTCGTCAACAACAGCGGTTGCAGTGGTCGAGCCACTGGAAACA
Source organism: Actinomycetes bacterium (assembly GCA_014190055.1). Lineage (GTDB taxonomy): Bacteria > Actinomycetota > Acidimicrobiia > Acidimicrobiales > Ilumatobacteraceae > BACL27. The sequence goes on along the minus strand of BJFV01000005.1, from coordinate 18,289 downwards.
CCAGCAACAATTTCAACGAGCTTCTGCATGACCTAAACGTCAAACCCAATTGTGGGTGGCACACGAAAACGACCACTTTCAGCAGCGGGTGCTTGGTCTAAAACTTCTTGACGATCTAGTGATTTAGCTTCGACATCTTCGCGCATCACGTTTTTCAGTGGATACGGCTGCGTCATCGGCTCAACATCCGAAAGATCTAGCGCATCGATATCACGAAAGTGGTCGAGCATGCCTGCCAACTGCGAAGTCATCTTTTCTGCTTGTTCTGGCGTGAGGCTTAACCGCGCAAGTCGCGAAACTTTGACGACTGTTTCTTTCGAAATTGAATCAGACACGCCTTTAATTCTATGAGGCGACCCGCTCTAGATACTCAAGAGATGAAAAATCGTTCCCGTTTCGGGATGCATTTTGGACAGTTTCAAACCTGTATTCGCAAGTTGCTGGCCCGTGTATTCACCGACATCGCGCGACGTTACAAAGTTTGAATCAAGCACCGCAACGCGATATCGACATTCACTATCAAGGCCGGGCAATCGCAAAAACTCTGCGTCTTCGCCCTGTTTTGTTTCTGTCAGCTGCACCAGAGATACGAGTGCTTCATTGCGGTCGTGTGAGTAAACGCCATGACTTATCTGAGATGCACTTTCACAATCAAATCGCACCGCGTCGCCAGAGTGCAACAAACCCCGAAACTTTTTATGCCAATCAATCGCCTGCTTGATCAACTGCAATTCGCTTTGACTACAAATCGTCAGATCTAATTCGAGCCCCAAGTGTCCGAACACTGCAGAAATTGCTCGAAACTCTAATGAATGCACTCGACTAGTTGTGTGCGCCTTTTCGGCACCGATATGCGCACCCATCACCTCGTTTGGAATAAACATCGATGCTCCACGCTGAATTTTTTGTCGCCGATACGGGTCGATGCAATCGCTTGTCCATACACGATCTGTGCGCCGCAAAATTTCGTGATCAATACGACCACCACCAGACGAACAACTTTCAATTTCAATATGTCGATGCTTTTCTCTCAATTGATCAACCATCTTGTAAAAAGCCAAAGTTTGTTCGTGTGTTCCAGCGGCGCCACTTTTCAGAGTTGCCTGAACATGAGGTCTATTCATATCCCACTTGATAAATGAAATTTCATTTTCGCTAAGCAACTTGTCAAGTTTTGAAAAGACATATTCGTAAGCGGGTGCGTGAACTAAATTCAACACGAGTTGATTTCGTGATCTCACTGGCTCATAATCTGGCGAGACAAGAGCCCAGTCGGGGTGCATTCGAAACAATTCGCTGTCTTCGCTGATCATTTCTGGCTCAACCCAAATGCCAAAGTCCATGCCGAGTTTTCGCACATGCGAAATTAATGGCGCTAAACCATTCGGATAAATCTCGGGCGAAACCCACCAATCTCCCAAACTTGTTTTGTCGTTTCGCCGACCTGCGAACCAACCATCATCCAAAACAAATCGCTCAACGCCGACACCGGCGGCTAATTCGGCGAGATTCTTCAACTTCTCTTCGTCGTGATCGAAGTAAACGGCTTCCCATGTATTCAACAAAACTTTGCGTGAAACAGAGTTGCTTTGCTTTGGCAAATGCGCGCGAACATTGCGGTGAAAATTTAATGAGGCAGGCGTCAAACCGTTTTGCGAATATGTCGCAAGAACTTCTGGAGTCGAATATGAACCGCCCGGTTCTAAGCAAACTTCGCCTGCCATCAATAATTCGCCGAGTTGAAGGTATTTTCGCGAGTCTGCAAGCACTTCTGCCAGCAAAACATGATTGCCACTCCAAGCCAGATGAGCGCCCCACACCTCGCCATGCCACTCATTTGCACTCGCCTCGACAGCCCAAACAACAGGCGGATGCTCATGTGATGTGCGGCCAGTGCGATTTTCAGAAGTCCAGGCACCGTGTAAAAAACTTTGGCGGTGTATCGCAAATTCACGAGCCCAACTGCCGGTCAGTGTCACCAACTCTTTCGCACCACTTGGTATAGGCAACGTAATGCTGAGCGTGTCAAGCAAATAACGACTGTCACCATGGTTTGTAACACTCGCATTGATCGCCAAGACACCTGACTCACGAAGTTCAAATTGACAACGTAGACCCAATTCAGCTGCCGAGTCAGTGCTTGTGAAGACAAAACCATAATCTGACATCTCAACTTTTGAATGACTAAATCGCGGAGCAAAATATCTTCCACCGGGACGATGACCAGCGAGCCCCGGGCGAGCAAAACATCCATCACCGTGTTGTGGCACAACAGCAATCGGCGCAGTCACATCGACCCCACCCGGCTGCTTTGGTAAAAAAACTGACCCAAGTATTGATTCACGATCGATAGTTTCGAGTTCGCGCCCCCAGTGAGCGATCACAGGTACTCCCATCGAAACATCGACAACCACACTTACACCTGGTCGTCGAAGATGAATCAAGTTTTCAGTCATGAATTCTCAACGCACAGTCACTCGATAGGCAAACGAAAATGTCCCTGACTTAATTCGATAGCTCTCCAGCACATCCGGACCACAACTCGCCGTTCCCAGACCACGATGAGCAACATCGAGATGCACAATCAACTCAGGTCGTGGCTTCAAGTCGCACTGATTTTCGGCGACAAACAAATCGTGGGCTGTGAAATTAGTTGCTGAGAAGTGCATCGATGATGGCTGCAAAATTTCAATTCGCACAATCTTGTTTGACTTTGCGGAAATGAATTCAACCCATCGCATGTCGGTGCGTAAACCAAATTCTTGTGGCACCAGATATGGCGATGCATCTGGCTTCGCAGTCCACTCACCCAATATCGATCCGCTTTTGCGATCTGGATAATTCTCAAATGGTCCGCGACCAAACCACTTGATTTTGTCAAAACCGTCTTGTAGTGAAAACCGAACTCCCACACGTGGTAAGTCATCGAGAGATTTCGGCACGACAACACGATGAAAGAAGTCGATTTCGCGACCATCGGCGCGCACTTCGCGCAACACTTCGTGCTTCACGAGGTCTTCGGCACTCTGACGATCAAGTCCGCGTTCTCGCCAAGTCTGCATCGCTTTGCTTCCGGTGCCCTGCTTTTCGAAGAGTTCTGGCATTAATTTGTATCCGTCATTATCAATAGGTGCTCGCCACAAAAACAATTCGACTGGTGAGACCAACAACTTCTCAAACTCAGAACTTTTATTTTCAGCGCTGTTACGTTGAGCACGTTTCAAAACCGCTCTTGGTTTTCGTTTGAGTTCTATTTGATCCCAAGCCACACAGTGATTTCTTGGCGCAAACCAACTATCTCGCTTTAATCGCCAAAAAATGTTTAAGTGCACTTCACTCTTTGTTGGCGCGACAAGGCGACACGGCAGAGCAAAAAGTTTCGAAGACCGCGCGTTCACTCTCCAGTTCGGAAGGTTTCCACTCGAAGTCACAACACCGTCAACCAACAATTCAAAACTTGCAACATAATTCTCCGTACCGATAAATGATTGTCGATTCGTCACCAAAATTTTGGTTTGACTTTTCATTTTTTTTATCTCACTAGTGATCGGTCGATAGACCCACGCAACTTCGTGCATCGCAGGATGCGGCTCGCAATCAGAAGAAACCAGACCATCGGCAACAAAACTGCGGTCATTTGGTTGATCGCCAAAGTCGCCACCAACTGCAAGTCGTGTTTTACCGTCAGGCAATTTTTGGCGAAGACCATGATCTTTAAACTCCCAAATAAAACCACCTTGCAGGCCAGGCGTGCTGCTAATCACTTGCCAATAGTCAGCTAGCGATCCATTTGAATTTCCCATCGCGTGGCTGTATTCGCACATGATTAATGGTCGTGTGCCGAGACCATCATCACCATATTTTTTGATCGCATCAATCGGCACATACATCGGACAAACAATGTCGCTGGCATGCAATCCCCCGTCAACCCAGTTTGATCTTGAAATTCGATTTCTGTCACCATGAAAAATCGCCCCTTCATAATGCAGAGGTCGCGTGCTATCTGTTCGCCGAATCCATCCCGCGAGTGCGTCATGATTTGCGCCATACCCTGTTTCGTTTCCCAAACTCCAAAGAATTATTGACGGATGATTTCGATCGCGTTGAACCATTCGCGCGCCACGCTCGACGAACGCCGATAAATAACGGTCATCGTCACAGATGCTCGTGTTGAATGCATGACCCTCGATATTTGCCTCATCAACGACATACATTCCGAGTTCGTCGCACAAATCGTAAAAAGCGGCGTCGTTTGGGTAGTGCGCACCACGAATCGCCGTAATGTTGTGGCGTCGCATTACTTCTAAATCGCGACGCATATCATCAATCGACACCGTGCTTCCCTTATCGGGGTCGTGGTCATGTCGATTGACACCAAAGATCCAGATCGGTTGGTCGTTTACAAGAAGTTGGCGGTTTTTCACTTCAACGCGACGAAACCCGACTCGTTGTCGAACGGTTTCTATAACTTCGCCCGATGGCGCGATCAACTGAGTTTCAATTTGATACAAATTTGGCGTTTCAGCTGACCACGCCGCACAATTATTGACAGTCCATTTGAGTCTTGTCTTGTGACCAATAAAAAAATACGGCTGCTCGGCAATGTGTGGCACCGTTTCTAAATATGTCTTACCAATCGCTTTACCACTCGGTGAAAAAAGACTTGCACGCACAGTGAAACCTGGCTTAGGTTTGCCGAAAAAACCGACCTCAGCATCTACGGTCAAGTTGCCGAGTTTCTTCTTGCTGTCAAAATCTGTCTCGCAAACAATGTCAGCGATACAAACGACCTTTCGCGACTCGACATAGACCCCGCGATGTAAACCAGCCATCCACCACTGATCTTGATCTTCTATATAACTCATCGCGCTAAATCGCATAACGACGATCGCCAAAATATTCTCGCCAGTTACGAGAAACTTGCTGATGTCATATTCGCTTGGCAAACGACTGTCGGTGCCATAACCAACGAAGTCGCCATTTATATAAACAGCATGAACACTTTCGGCACCGCCAACACAAAGCACAGTTTGCGACTGTTGCCAATCATCGGGCACAACAAAACTACGACGATAGACACCCGTGGCGATTCGATCGGGCAAATCTGGGGGTGAGCCTGCAAACGGCATTTGAATATTCGTGTAATGCGGCAAGTCGCCAGTGTCTTGCATCGTCCAATTACCCGGCACAACGATGTTTTTACTCGCCCGCAGTTCACATAAAACTGCCGAGTCAATTTCATCTGGGTGTGAAAACAAATCAAACGACCACTCGCCGTCGAGCGACAATCTGTTTTCACGAATAAACGTTGCATGCATTGGCATGCGATTAATTTGATTTATACGCGGGTCGGCCCACGGACGCAACTCACCAATTATTGGCAGCATCACAAAAGTCGCCCATGGCTCAAAAGATACACTGCTTATTCTGTGCGACAAGATCCATGGCTAAACACTTTGGTTCACATTGTTGAGTCGCGACAGAGTCGCCCCAACTTACCGACCGACCAATGCCCATTTTGTATTGGTGGCCTCGAAGCGCCTCAGCCGTACAACATAAAATCTTTCAAAAATCGTTGGCCTGCAATGCCAGACGATCGTTGCGATGTTGTCCTATATACGAGCGAGCACAATTCATCTCTTGCCGAGTTGCCAGTCGACCACATCAAAGACATCGTCGACTTATGGGCGCTGCGCACATCGTCGCTGATGTCGCGACAAGATGTGCAAAGTGTTTTGATTTTTGAAAACCGTGGACGCGAAGTTGGCGCAACAATCGACCACCCTCATTGCCAGATTTATGCATTTGATCATGTTCCGCAGCGCACATCGAAACGACTTTCAAACAAATGGCAACCCGACCCAGATCTAGAGCGCCGATTTATCGAACTCAACGGTTGGGCTGCTTGGGTGATCGCAGCCCCGATTTACCCCATCTCTATAGAAATCGCGCCGCTCACACAAATTGCAAATCTCACTTCGTTGAACGAACAAGACCGTTTAAGTTTTGCAACAATTTTGAAAAGCGTGTTGCAAACTATTGATCAATTATTTGACAGCAAAACTCCATACATGATGTGGATCAACCAAGACGCAAAAAACTCTTCCGAGTCATGGCTACACGTCGAAGTTGTCTCGCCTTGGCGCGACAAAAATGTCTCCCGCTATATCGCGGCTGCAGAAGTCGCAACAGGCGAATTTTTTAATCCGGTCAACCCAGAAGATCTTGCGAAGAGGCTTCGTTCGCTGCACTCTTAGATCGGCCATTCGCAATCACAAGATAAATAATGGCGCAAGCAAAAACAAAGATTGATGTCCATTGATTCAATCTCAGACCTGCAATATTTTTTGCCTCATCAATGCGCAATGACTCAACAAAGAATCTGAGAAACGTGTATGAAGCGACGTACATCGCAAATAATCTTCCGTCTCGAAACCGCCAACGCTTATCGGCTTTGATCAATCCGATACAAATAAATAAGCACCCCAACGATTCATACAAAAAAGTCGGGTGAAAAGTTGTACCAGCCGCAAAACCAGCTGCTTGTGCCTTGCCTGCAGAAATTTGCAAAGCCCAAGGCAAATCAGTCGGCTTACCGAACAACTCTTGATTAAACCAATTTCCCCATCTTCCAATTGATTGCGCGAGTGCAAGTGCTGGAGCAACACAGGTCAAACCAACCGCAATCGGAATATTGCGCTGTTTTGCTGCGATCACACCTGCGACAACACCAACTGCAATTCCTCCCCAGATGCCAAGTCCACCCTCCCAAATCTTCACCACATCAAACCATCGGCCACTAAATCGTTCCCAATCGGTGATCACGTGATATGCGCGCGCGCCGATAATGCCCATGGGTACCGCGATCATCGCAATCGAACTTGCATCTTCTGGTTTACCTATCTCGCGCTGTGCGAGTCGTTTCTTAAATAGCCAAACCGCGGCAACTACACCGAGTGCAATCATTAATCCGTATGCATTGAAACGCAATGGACCAATCTCAAGAGAACCAGCAGAGGGGCTCGGCAAACTTGCAAACATCAAACTCAGACTAGTTCTCAGGCCAAATTTGCAGGCGGTTGCCTATCTGCACTTATTGCTGGTCTACTTAATATGTGTCTACCGCCAAGCGACAAGTCGATTCGGCGGCGATTAGTGCACTTGCGCCAGTTGCTGCTTTGATTCCGATTTGGTTGATCGCAATTGCAATTTTTTGGATACCAGTTTGGATTTTCACTGACGTTTCGTATCCGCTGTTTGCTTTCGCTGCACTCGCTCTTGGCATTGTGCTGTTTTCAAAGTCGATACAACGAATTTTTCTTGCGCGACTGTTAAATGCACGCAAGCCATCTCCACAAGAAGCCGCAACTCTTCACAAATCTTGGCGAAGAGTCGCCCAAGCTAATCACGCCAGCACAGAAAGTTTCGTTCTTGCAGTTGTCGATAGCCAAGACATCAACGCATTCGCGTCTGGCGGACACCTCGTGGTTGTTTCGTCTTATGCAATCAATCAACTCGATGAAGACGAACTCGCTGGAGTTCTTGCTCACGAACTCAGTCATCACCTCGGCTCACATACCATCGCGTTGACAATCGCTCAGTGGCTGAGTTTGCCAATTTTGTTACTTGCTCGAATTGGCTTCTTCTTGCAGCGAATCGCCGAAGCCATTTCGAATACATTCGGCTCAAGATTTGCCGCGCTTAAATTCTTTGGCTTGTTGATTTCGGCGGCACTTACAGTTGTTTCGTCACTTTTTGTTGCAGGTCTCGTAGTGGCGCAAGCCCTTAGCAGTGCCGTAGGCCATGCGTCCGAATTTCAAGCCGACCACCGCGCAGTGCGCATGGGTTTTGGCAACGAATTGCTTACTGCACTAAAACGAGTCAGCGATGATACTGAGATTGGTGATCGCCAAACCGCTAACAACCTCGTAGTGGCTTCACATCCGCCAGCTCGAGAAAGAATTGCCCAATTGCAGATTTTGCTTAAAACCGAAGATCCATTTAGATGAAAATAACCCTCGCAACATTCAAAACTTCTTCGATCGCACGCAAAATTGCGGCTTTTGTATCTGGCCTACTTGTTGGCTTCAGTTTGCCGCCATGGGGATGGTGGCCGCTATCGATCGTCGGCATCGCAATGTTTTTTGCCATTTGCAATCTGTCGCAAAACAATCGAGAGAGTTTCTCGCTCGGAACTTTATTTTCAATCGCCTGGCTCAGCCTCGGCATGATGTGGATGTGGTGGCTAACTGCACCTGGATACATATTGGCGGTCATCTTGTTTTCCGTTTTGCATGGCATCGCTGCCGTCATTGCAAATAAATTCGGCAATGCATCGATAGCGCGCCCAATCGCGCACAGTTTGGCTGAGGTTTTGAGATTCTCTCTGCCATTTGGTGGAGTTCCACTCGCCACGTTGCCGATAGCAATTTCGCAATCAACATTTGCTGATCTCGTTTCGATTGGTGGCCCAATTTTGACTACTTGGTTTGTTCTACAAGTGGCAGCCGTAGTTACCGCATATTTCAATCGCCGAGAATCGCGAGCAAAAGTGCTTCAACTTTTCGCCGTGATAGCCGCATTGCAAGTTTTCGCGTTAGTAGTGCCGTCACCTAAACCAACCGGCGACACTCTAAGAATTGCAATTGTGCAAGGTGGTGGTCCACAAGGTGTATTGGCGATTAATGCATCTGCCCGTGATGCTTTTGACCGACACTTACGAGTGACGCAAACTTTGCAACCAACTGACGAACTCGACGCTGTTCTTTGGCCCGAAAACGTAATTGACGTTGTCGACTTCAAGTCGAGCAAAGAGTTCGACGAAATTGTTGGTGAAGCCAAACGACTAAATACTGATTTCATCGTTGGCATTACCGAAGACGCTGGCCCAAACCTATTTACAAACGCTCAAGTCGTGGTTAAGCCGTCAGGTGTAATTACATCTCGATACGACAAAGTTCGCCGTGTCCCTTTTGGTGAATACGTACCGAGTGGCTTACGCAGCTTTCTCAGCGCGATCGGTGCGCCAATGAATCGAATTCCGAGCGATGCGGTTGCAGGCAAAGAACCGGCAATGATCCAAATTGGCGCGACAAATGCTGCAGTCGTGATCTCTTGGGAAGCATTTTTTGCCGGGCGCGCAAATAGTGGTGTCGAATCAGGCGGAGAAGTTTTGTTGAACCCCACCAACGGTTCAAGTTACACGGGTACTGTTCTGCAAACTCAACAACTTGCCACCAACTCACTTCGCGCTCGAGAGACAGGAAGATGGACGCTTCAAGCAGCAACAACCGGCTTTAGCGCAGTTATTTCTCCGAAGGGAGAAATAACTGACCGCCTCAACATTGGTGATGCAAAGACATTGATTGTTGATGTGCCGTTGCATACCGGCAGAACTCTCTATTCTCGAATCGGCGATGCGCCAATCATTTTCTCGCTTCTATTTGTACTAACTGCAATTCAAGCAAGACAGAAACGAGCGAGAGCGAGAATAGGAAAATGACAAATTCTGAAATTGTTCTCGCAAGTAAAAACATTCGTTGCACAATTGACCCGAAACATGGTGGTCGAGTTTCATCACTAATCGCATTCGGTCGTGAACTCTTGATTACTCGCAACGGCGAGACGAACCTTCAAAAATGGGGCTCATATCCGATGGTGCCATATGCAGGTCGAGTGCGAAACGGCAAATTCAATTTCGAATCAAAAAGTCATCAGCTTGAAATCAATATGGCGCCACACGCAATTCACGGCACAGTTTTAGACCGAGCATTCAATGTCACAGACTTATCACCAACAAGCGTGACAATGAATATCGACCTCGGCAAGCGGTTCGCTTTTAGTGGTGAAGTAACTCAAATAATCACAGTTGAAGATGATGCAATCAACTTTGAACTCGCTCTTTCAACATCAGAACAAAAAATGCCCGGTCAAGTTGGTTGGCATCCTTGGTTTGCTCGACCATGTCGCATCGAAGTCGATTTTGAAAAAATGTATGTCCGTGATTCGGTTGGCATTCCGACTGGAGAAACAGTTTCACCGCCGCCACCTCCGTACGACGATTGCTTCACGGGTTCGCGAAGACAGCCCCGAATTATTTTTGATGAATCAATAACAGTGACCATTGATAGTGATTGCTCGCACTGGGTCGTCTACGACGAAACATCTCACGCAATTTGTGTCGAGCCGCAGTCCGGCCCGCCAGATGGTTTCAACCTTGAACAATTCATCGTTGAACCATCAAAGCCACTCACGAGATTCATGAGACTTTCGATTTCTAAATAACTCTTTACACATTCGCTACAGAAAAGTCTCAAATTCGTCACGGTAGGATTTCCTGATGACTAAACCGTTTGATATCAACGGTCCGATACGAATTGCGTATCTCACGTATCGTGGCAAGCCTCATGTAGGCGGTCAAGGTGTTTACTCACGCCATTTAACCAAAGCGCTGGTCGACCTCGGTCACCATGTTGAAGTTTTTAGCGGTCAGCCGTATCCAATCATCGACTCGCGCATTCAACTGCACAAATTACCAAGCCTCGACATATTCAACGATCAACACCCAGGCAGATTTCCTGCGTATTGGGAGTTAAACACTTGGCCAAACTTTGTCGAAGCCGCGCTATTTCTCAAAGGCACATTTGGCGAACCACTCTCATTCAGTATGCGCGCCCACCGAGTTTTGCGTGACCGTATAAACGACTTCGATCTAGTCCATGACAACCAATGTCTAGGCACATCAATACTGAAAATCGAAAAAATCATCCCAACAATTGTCACTTTGCACCACCCAATCACCAAAGATCGCACTCTCGAAATGGCCCACACACCAACTTGGTGGAAGCGTCGCGCAATCGGTCGTTGGTATTCATTCGTTTGGATGCAAGGCCGTGTCGCCAGCAAGATGCCACGTGTCGTCGTTGTCAGCGAAAACTCAATCAACGACATTCATACCGACATGGGGGTCTCAAAAGATCGCATGAGATTGGTACCGGTTGGTGTCGACCCAGATTTGTTCAAGCCGATTCAGTCAATTCAGCGAAAACCTGGCCATTTAATTACAACCGCATCTGCAGACGTCGCTCTCAAAGGTCTTTCGTTTTTACTCGAGGCTCTAGCAAAACTTCGCACCGAGCGCGATGTGCATCTAACCATCATCGGCAAACCGCGTGCTGGCGCAAGTGCGGATCTAATCGAATCTCTTGGCCTTCAAGATTGCATCAGTTATGTCTCTGGCGTCACAGACGAACAAATCGTTGAACTCTATGCATCGTGTGAGCTCGCAGTCGTGCCGAGTCTTTACGAAGGTTTCAGTTTGCCTGCAATCGAAGCAATGAGCACGGGCATTTGCCTAGTCGCGACAACTGGCGGTGCCTTGCCTGAAGTTACCGGTCGCGATGGCGAAACAGTTCTTTCGTGCCCGCCAGCCGATGCCGACGCTTTAGCCGTCGCAATTCGTCGTGGTCTCGACGACAAAGTATTGCGTGAAAAAATTGGCCTCGCAGGTCGACAACGTGTTGCCGAACGCTGGAGTTGGCGTCACTGTGCTCAGCTAACAGTCGACCAATATCGTGAAGTGCTCTCGATGCCGCACAACATAGCCAAGCTTGCAAAACGAGACGGTAAATAATGCTGACAATCAGATTTGATCGACTCAACCTAAAGCCTGGTGACCTCTTTCTTGACGCCGGCACGGGTTTTGGGCGACATGCTTTTGAAGCCGCACGTCGTGGGGCAAAAGTCGTCGCCCTTGACTACGCAGAACAAGAAGTAAAGAGCACACGCGCAACATTTGCCGCAATGTACGAAGCGGGTGAACTAAAAGCCGAGTCGTTCACCGGCGTGGTGCGAGGCGATGCAACTCGCCTGCCGTTCGACGACTCAACGTTTGACTGCATTGTCACATCAGAGGTTCTCGAACACATTCATGACGACACTTCTGCGATCAACGAATTTGTTCGAGTACTTCGACCTGGCGGCACCCTCGCTGCGACAGTGCCTTCTTGGTTTCCAGAAAAAATTAACTGGGCGTTATCAGACGAATATCACGCACCGTTTGTCGAAGGCGGTCATGTTCGTATCTACCGCGGAAGCGAATTGCGATCAAAAATTTCGCAAGCGGGTCTTACTGTTGACGCAACACACAAAGCGCACGGACTTCACTCACCATATTGGTGGTTGCGTTGCGCTGTTGGTCCACAACGCGAAGATCACAAAGCCGTCGCAATGTACAAAAAATTTCTCGAGTGGGACATAATCTCCGCACCAACCATCACTCGCGCTCTCGATAAAGCGTTGAGTCCGGTAATCGGCAAGAGCTATGTCGTTTACGCAACAAAGCCAAAGAGTTCACTTGTGGGGACAAAATCATGAACCTGCAGCAAAAATCTTTGGCGACAAAACGAGTTCTGACTCATGCACAACTTTTGCAAACTGCAAATTCGATCGCAAACCTGCAACGCAAATCAGGAATGATCCCCTGGTTTGAAAATGGACATTGCGACCCATGGAATCATGTCGAAACTGCGATGGCTCTTGACGTAATGGGTCTGCACGAAAATGCATACCTTGCTTACCGATGGCTCAAAAATACGCAGCGCGCAGATGGTGCTTGGTCGAACTACTACAACTTTGACGAAAGCGTAAAAGACTTCAAACTCGACAGCAATGTTTGCGCCTATGTCGGTACCGGACTCTGGCATCACTGGCTTTGCAACCACGACATTGAAGCCCTCGAAGAATTTTGGCCAATGCTCGAAAACGCAATGAATTGGGTTCTGCGAATGCGACTAGCAAACGGAACAATTCTTTGGGCACGCGAAGAAGACGACAAACCTTGGGACTACGCGCTACTAACAGGCTGTTCATCAATACGACATGCACTGATCTGCGCGGCAAGCGTTGCCGACATCCTCAAAACGCCAAAACCCGAATGGTACGAAGCGGCAGCAAAAATTGACTACGCAATTCGCAACACACCGAAGGTTTTTGAACCAAAAGATCGCTGGGCAATGGACTGGTACTACCCAGTTTTGAGTGGCTCGCTAACTGGCGCAGCGGCAAAATCTCGACTTGAAGAGCAATTTGAAACTTTTGTCATGCAAGACCATGGTGTGCGTTGCGTTAGCGACGAACCTTGGATAACTGCCTCAGAGACTGCCGAATGCTCGATGGCATATTCGGCCATCGGTGATATCGATACCGCTCAATTCTTATTGAACACGACTTCACATCACCGCACGCAAGACGGCTCCTACTTGACCGGCTTGGTTTACCCAGACAAAATCGTGTTTCCAGCGAACGAAACTTCTGCCTACACGGGTGCAGCGATCATCTTGGCAGCAGATTCGCTCTACTCAATTTCGTCAGGGTCTCGAATCTTTAAATACGACGAGACGATTGAAATCTAAATAAATTTAGTTTTCTAATTTTTTCTTTGTAATACGCGCAAAGAGCCTGCAGACAAAACTTCTACAAATTTGCCAGACTCAAGCGCGGGTCGGTAAATAAAATCGTGCGGGGCTAGTCCACCGTCGCGGGGGTCAACAAAAACATCGTGAATTGCTAGATACCCCGATTTCGCAACCTTCGGAACCCACCCTGCATAATCAATTTGCGTCGGCAATTTGCCGTGGCCACCATCAATAAAGCAAAAAGCAATTTCAAAAGCAAATTGGCGACTTGCCAATTGCGACTCAGCAATAATTGGCACGACTACGTCGCCGAGTTGAGCCTGTTTCATAGTTTGAATAAATGTCGGCAGAGTATTTAGGCGACGGGTTTGAGCATCAACCAAAGATTCATCGAACCACTCCCACCCTTGTTGGTTTTCTTCACTGCCTGAGTGGTGATCAACCGTAAACAAGACTGTCTTTTTGTTTTTTGCCGCTGCACCTAACCAAACCGTCGAGCGCCCACAATAAGTTCCGACTTCAACCATCGGTAGTCCCGGCAGCTCATCACACGCCAAACAGGCGGCAGCGTACAAAGCATCGCCTTCATTTTCAGGCATGAATCCTTTAGTCGCAAGCGCAACTGCTTTCAAAGTAGCATTAATTTTTTTCACGCTTATTCACTTACTTTGATTACATCCAAAAAGTATTTTTGCCAGATTTGTTTCCAGTCTGTCGAGAAATTTGCAAACTGCAAGACAAAATTTCGACGTGCGATCTGAACTTCCTCGCTAAGCCACCAAGAATCAACATCACCCTCAACAGCATTTGCTTTTTCGGCTGCACTTAGACCAGAGATGTGTAGAACACCAACTTTGACTAAGTCTTCAAGCAGCGGCTTTGCGTCTGATCTGAACCGATATGCATCAACGTCATAGAAACAAATGGTCGGAATATTATTGCCGAGTGTTTCAAGCCACGAAGTGCCCAAATAATTATGAAAAACAATTCGACTACTCGAATATTGCGAGAAAATATTCTGAGAATTATCAAAAATTGCACTGCTATTCGCTCTTAAAATCGCATTCTTCTGCTGAACACCATATTCGCCAGGAAACAATCGAATACGCAACTCTGTGACACTTTCTCGAGTGCGAACGAAGTCAGCAGTTTGGTCATACATGGTCTGCAAAGTGCCCGGCAACGGAAAATACTGCAGTCGATAGATCTGCTGAGGCTGATCAAAGCAGATCAATGAGTCAAAAAGCTGCTCTTGTACTTGAAAGCTTGGGGTAACGGGTGGCAATGCTCTTGTGTTGGTGTTGCCTCGGTTCCAGCCCCATGTGTAGTAAAAATCTGAGACGCGCGATTCGTAGATCTCACCAACATGGGTTTCGTCCAGACCGTACCAACCACCGTGCTGGTGATAGTGCAGCTTTGTTCCTTGTTCGCACCAATCAGCTATGAGAACTTTGAACGCAAAGTGAGTCCATAAAGACTGAGCAGAGTAAACGTGCGCAAATCGTTTTGGCCTTGCACTTTTTACTTTGGCTTTGAACTCAGCGAAACCCTCGAGCGCACAAACTGGGATGAATGCCGAAAGCACAGCGTTCGCTGTTTCTGCCAAATTTGTTCCTACTGAAACATTGGCGAGGTGCTGGTGGCGCCACTGCGAATCAACTTTTGTTTGAACAACAAGCGAAAAATCTAAATCGTCTTGCTTCGCCCACTTTCGCCACGAAAACATCGCCGAAACCCACGAACTAGGCGTACTGCCTGAAAATGGTTTGACAAATAGCACCTTTGGATTACTGCCAATTGAGGCAAATTTCAACAGAACTGCATAAATTTTGTTGCGCCGACTCATCGTCGCGGAGTTTTTAACTTCGATATCACCATCTGAAATCTTTACCGCATCAACACTCGAAAATGAAAGACATCGCAAAACTGCCAACATTTGATTTGGCAGAGTTTGATGCGCGGCGAAAAATTCAGCGGTGTCTCTCGTCGGCAAAATCACTATCTCAGAAGTTGTCTCGTCAGAATGCGACCCGTCTTTTGCGCCGTTTGCATATTGTTGTGTTGCTACATAAACAAGATGCAAAAAACGCTCAACCCAGTCGCCAAGAATTATGTCGTAATAACGCGCTGAATAACTGACGCCGTGATATTCATCTAACAACTGCTTGACATTTGCTAATACCGATGCTCGAGCAGAGCCAATTTCGTCTAGACCCTCGCTGACGCGTTGAGCATTCCAGACGATCGTCACTCGCTAAATCTTATCTGCGTTAAGAATTAATCAAGTTCTACGGCGTATAGATGCAAGAATAGAACTATGCAATCTGCGCTTGATGATCTTGTGGCTCTCTTAGATCTTGAAATTATTGAAGTAAACATTTTTCGGGGCGTCTCACCACAAGAAAACCGTCAACGAGTTTTTGGTGGACAAGTCGCCGGTCAAGCACTTGTTGCAGCCGCGCGAACAGTCGACGACAAGTCACGACATGTTCATTCGCTTCACGCCTACTTTCTAAGACCAGGCGACCCAACAATTCCGATTCTCTACGAAGTTGACCGCATCCGTGATGGCAAGAGTTTTACGACGCGCCGCGTGATTGCAATTCAGCACGGAAAGGCGATCTTTAATCTGCAAGCCAGTTTCCAGATTTCCGAACCAGGACTCGACCACTTCATCGAAATGCCCAAAGGTCTGCCTCGTCCAGAAACACTGCCAGACTTCAAAACCCGTATGGAGCCATTCAAAGAACAAATCGGCGAATGGTTCACGCGTCCAAGACCAATCGACTTGCGTTACATCGATGCCGACCCACTAACCCGCAAAAATCTCAAGAGCCCAGGGCAAAAACTTTGGATGCGTGCAGACGGAAAACTCCCCGACGACCCGGTGTTGCATGCGTGCATTGTTACTTATGCCAGCGATATGTCGTTACTCGACACGACATTGCTTCCACACGGGCGATCATGGACGGAACAAAACATTCAAATGGCAAGCCTCGACCATGTGATGTGGTTTCATCGGCCATTTAGAGCAGACGACTGGCTTCTTTACGATCAAACTGCAATCTCAACTTCAAACGCCCGCGGTATCGCCAGTGGTTATATTTTTTCGCCAAACGGCGAACTAGTGGTCACTGTCGTTCAAGAAGGACTGACGCGTCTCGTTGAAAAATAAGTTTTAGCGACGAGAGTCCATAAACAAGCCGCGCAAGGCTGCATAGTTTTCTATGCAATGGCCAGCACCAAGCACAACTGCTTCGAGTGGCTCGTTTGACATATTTACCGGCACACGAGTTTCGTTTGAAATCCGCTCAGCCATACCGCGCAGCAGCGAACCTCCGCCGACCAAATACATTCCGCGCTTGAGAAAGTCTTGCGACAACTCAGGTGGCGCAACACCAAGACAACGCACGACAGAATCAACCATTTGAGACACCACTGGATCAATCGCTTCCCGAATTTCTTTTGATGTCAAGATAACTGTCTTCGGCAAACCAGTTACAAGATCACGGCCACGAACTTCGGCCTCTGAGTCACCAGGCATCGGCATCGCACTGCCGATCGACTTTTTAATCTCTTCTGCGGTGCGCTCGCCGATTGCAATGCCATGCTTGCGGCGCACAAACGACTGAATCTCGGTGTCAATATCAAAACTGCCGACTCGCACTGCCTCAAGAGCGACGATGCCACCAAGACTTATCACTGCTGTCTCTGTTGTGCCACCTCCAATATCAATCACCATGTTGCCGACAGGTTCGTCAATTGGCAGATTCGCACCAATAGCAGCCGCAACTGGTTGCTCTAATAACTGTGCGTCTGCCGCACCCGCTCGACGCGTTGCGTCGGTGACTGCACGTCGTTCTACTTCGGTGATCGCCGAAGGTACACAGATCAAAACTTTCGGTCGCGAAAACTTAGATACACCAGCACGTTGCAACAACAACCGAATCATTTTTTCCGTGACTTCGAAGTCGGTGATCGCTCCGCCTCGAAGTGGTCGCACAGCAACGATGTAACCAGGCGTACGACCAATCATCTGCCAGGCCTCTTCGCCGGTTGCTAAGACTTCGCCACTTCGTCGATTCACCGCGATTACAGATGGTTCATTGATAACGATGCCACGACCCTGCATGTAAACAAGTGTGTTTGCGGTACCAAGATCGATTGCAAGGTCGCGTGCCATTGACTAACCCCTCGTCTGTCGCTGTTTGGCTTCTCGCAACTGACTTCGCAGGTGCTCGCGCGACTCATCTGACAGAGCATCAAGGTGTCGATGAAACGCAGCCATGCCCTCGTTCGAAGAACTTGACCGATCTTGAGTTAGCACTAACAGCGCCAAGCTCACACCCGAAACGATCGAAACAGCGGCGAAAAATACCGCCAGTGTTGATGCGGCAAGAATAATCACAGCGTTGAACTCTTCACTTTGCGAGCATCAGAAATTTCGTGGCTATTAGTGCCCCAATCACTTCCGTCTTTCCAGTGTTCTTGTTTCCAAATCGGCACACTAATTTTTAAAGCATCAATCGCATATCTTGCTGCAGCAAATGCCTCAGGTCGATGTGGTGACGAAACGACTACCAAAACAGACGACTCGGTAAGTTCTAGTTTGCCCACACGGTGAATTAGAGCAATTCGTCCAAGATCACTCCATCGCAAGCGCATCTCATTGGCGATTATCGCAAGCTTTGGCACGACTTGATCTTCGTAAGCCTCGTATGTCAGCGACTTAACATCGGTGCGCCCTTCAGCGTTGTCACGCACAATTCCTGAAAAAACTACGACTGCACCGCACGATTCGATAGCCGCCCAATTGTAAACAGAGCCGACATCAAGAACTTCACTCGTCAACTCAAGTCGAGTGTCGACTTCAA